>DATBCR010000441.1:0-5533 GCA_036270375.1 Pseudonocardiaceae bacterium
ACCTTGGCGCGCTCCCTTCCTCAGCGATGTACGCCCCGCCCGGTAATCACCGGACGAGGCAGGGGACGGACCACGCCCGGTCCGTCCCGAATCGCCCCGTACCTCGTAGCGAACGTCAGATTAGGTTCGACACCACCACGCGGCAGACGGCAAAAGTACCCACCGGGAACACGGTCGAACTGCCCGGTCGGGCAGCTCGACGGTAGAAATACCCACCTGGCGGCCGGTCGGATTGACCACAATCGGGACATCCCCCGACCGCGCTGTCAGGAGTAAACGCCGATGACCCCGCCCATCGGGCACCGTGACCGACGTGCCGCCGTGCCGGAAGCGCCGCAGGGCGAGATCCCGCTGCAGTCGCCCCCGCTGCTGCCCAAGGGCTCGAACTCCGGCGCGATGCAGTTGATGTTCTTCCTGCCGATGATGCTCGGCATGGGCGCCATGTCGTTCGTCTACATCGGGCGCGGCGGCGGCGTGATGACGTACGTGTTCGGCGCGCTGTTCGTGTCGTCCATGGTCGGCATGATCATCATGTCGCTGGCACGGGGCGGCGCGGCGAAGAAGGCCCAGATCAACGAGGAACGCCGGGACTACCAGCGTTATCTGGGCGGCTTGCGGCAGAAGGTGCGCGAGATCGCGGACTACCAGCGGGTGACGCTGACCGCGGCGTCGCCGGCACCGGCGGACCTGTGGGCGTTCGTGGACCGGGGCCGGCTGTGGGAGCGGCGGCGGTCGGATCCGGACTTCGGCCGGGTCCGGGTGTGCGTCGGCGCGCAGCGCCTGATCACCCCGCTGCGTCCGCCGCAGACCGTGCCGTTGGAGGACCTGGACCCGGTGTCGTCGACGGCGCTGCGGCATTTCATCCGCACCTACGGCACCGTTGCCGACCTGCCGGTGGCCATCTCGCTGCGGTCGTTCGCGCACGTCGACGTCAGCGGCGAACGGGACCGGGTGCTGGCCATGATGCGCGCGGTGCTGGCCCAGCTCGCCACTTTCCACTCCCCCAACGACCTGCGCATCGGGCTGTGCGTCGCGCCGGACCGGCATCCGGACTGGGAGTGGACGAAGTGGCTGCCGCACGCGCACGCGACGCCGACAAGCGAGGACGCGAGCACCGACGCGACCGGCCCGGCCCGGCTGGTCGCGGACAACCTCACCACGCTGGCCGAACTGCTCGGCCCGGATCTCGGTGAGCGGCCACAGTTCACCAAGGCCGGCGGGATGGGCTACGACTACCGGCACGTCGTGGTCGTCGTCGACGGCGGGCGCACGTATGGGGACCTGGCCATCGCGCCCGAGGGCGGCCGGTACGGGGTGACCGTGCTGGACGTCAGTGGTGCCGCGCCGCTGCGCGATCCCGGCCAGAACACGTTGTGCCTGCACGTGTCCGGCGACCGGGTCGGCCGGGTGGTCGGCAGCGACGACGAGCAGCGCATCGCGGTGCTCGGCCGGCCGGACCAGTTCGATCCGGCCGCGGCCGAGGCGCTCGGGCGGCTGCTGACGCCGCTGTACCGCAGCGCGCCGATGGTGTCCGAGTCGCCGATGGCCAACGCGCTGAGCCTGCCCGGCCTGCTCGGCATCGGTGATCCCCGGGACCTGGACACCGGCATCACGTGGCAGCGCAGGGCACCGCGCAACCGGCTGCGTATCCCGATCGGCGTCGACCCGACCGGCAGGTCCGTCGAGATCGACCTCAAGGAGTCCGCGGAGGGCGGCATGGGGCCGCACGGGCTGGTGATCGGCGCGACCGGTTCCGGCAAGAGCGAACTGTTGCGTACCTTGGTGATCGGGCTTGCCGCGACCCATTCGTCCGAAACGCTGAACCTGGCGCTGATCGACTTCAAGGGCGGCGCCACGTTCGCCGGCATGACCGACCTGCCGCACACCTGCGCCGTGATCACCAACCTGTCCGACGAACTGCCGCTCGTCGACCGGATGGGCGACGCGATCAACGGCGAAGTGGTGCGGCGGCAGGAGTTGCTGCGCTCGGCCGGCAACTACGCTTCGGTGCGGGACTACGAGAAGGCCCGCGAGGGTGGCGCGGATCTGGCGCCGCTGCCGTCGCTGCTGGTGATCATCGATGAGTTCAGCGAACTGCTGTCGTCAAGACCCGATTTCATCGACCTGTTCGTGATGATCGGCCGGCTCGGCCGCAGCCTCGGCATCCACCTGCTGCTGGCGTCGCAGCGGCTGGAGGAGGGCCGGCTGCGCGGGCTGGACTCGCACCTGTCCTACCGGGTCGGCCTGCGCACGTTCTCCGCGTCGGAGAGCCGTTCGGTGCTCGGGGTCGCGGACGCCTACCAGTTGCCGCCGGTGCCGGGGTCGGCGTTCCTGAAGTTCGACACCGAGTCCCTCGTGCGGCTGCGCGCCGCCTACGTGTCCGGCGACCTGCCGCCGCGTGGCGAGGCGACGCTGGAGATCAGCATGATCGGAAACCGCTCCGTGCTGCCGTTCTCGCTCTCGCCGGTGGTGAAACCCAAGGTGCACAAGCCATCGGCGCCGGTCAACCCGGTCGTGGCGCCGGACGCCCCCGCCACCGGCGAGACGATCATGGGCGCGATGGTGAACCGGCTGGTCGGCAAGGGCCCGGAGGCACACCAGATCTGGCTGCCGCCGCTCGGCGAGCCGCCGACCGTTGACCAGCTGCTCACCCCGCTCGGCGTCGACCCCGAGCGCGGGCTCTGTCCGGTGGGCTGGGGCGGCAACGGCCGGCTGACGGTGCCGGTGGCGATCGTGGACAAGCCGTTCGAGCAGCGCCGCGACCTGCTGTGGGCGGACCTGTCCGGGGCCGCGGGACACACCCTGGTGGTCGGGGCGCCGCAGACCGGCAAGAGCACGCTGCTGCGCGGCCTGGTTTCCGTGCTCGCGCTCACGCACACCCCCGCCGAGGCCCAGTTCTTCCTGCTGGACATGGGCGGCGGCGCGCTCGGCCCGCTGTCGGGCCTGCCGCACGTCAGCGGCTACGCCACCCGCCGGGACGCGCAGCGCTGTCGCCGGCTGGTCGCCGAGCTCGTCACGCTGCTGGCCGAACGGGAACAGTTCTTCGCCGCCAACGGGATCGACTCGATCGCCGCGTTCCGCCAGCGGCGCGCCGAGTTCAAGGAGGGCGGCCCGGACGGCCGCGAGTTCGGCGACGTGTTCCTCGTCGTCGACGACTGGACGACGCTGCGCCAGGAGTACGAGCAGCTCGAGGAGTCGATCACCGCGCTGGCTGCAAGGGGCCTCGGTTTCGGTGTGCACGTGATGATCTCGGTGAACTGGTGGATGGGCATCCGGGGACCGCTGCGCGACACCATCGGCACCCGGTTCGAACTGCGGCTCGGCGACCCGTCGGACTCCGCGATGGACCGCAAGGCCGCCGCGAACGTGCCGCCGGACGCACCCGGCCGCGGCATCACCAAGGAGAAGCTGCACTTCCTGGCCGCGCTGCCGAGGATTGACAGCGACCAACGGCCGGCGACCATCTCGACCGGCACCACGGACATGGTGAAACGGGTCAAACAGGCGTGGACCGGGCCGGTGGCGCCGCCGGTCCGGCTGCTGCCGCACGAGGTGTCGCTCGCCACGATGAAGACCATGGACACCAGCACCGGTCGGGCGTTCCCGCTGGGGATCGCCGAGGCCGACCTGAAGCCGGTGTACCTGGACTTCAGCGCCGATCCGCACTTCCTCGCGTTCGGCGACGTCGAGTCGGGCAAGACGAACCTGTTGCGCACCATCGCGAACGGCATCACCTCCCGTTACACGCCGGCCGAGGCCGCGATCCTGGTCGTGGACTACCGGCGTGGGCTGCTGGACGCGGTGGGCACCGAGCACCTGCTCGGCTACGCCGGTGCCGAACCGGTGCTGACCGGCCTGCTCGACGAGGTGGCACAGGCGATGCGGTTGCGGCTGCCCGGCCCCAACGTGACATCGGAGCAGCTGCGCAGCCGCGACTGGTGGACCGGCCCCGAGCTGTTCGTACTCGTCGACGACTACGAACTGGTCGCCACCGCGGGCCGCAACCCGCTGTCCGTGCTGCTGGAGTTCCTGCCGCAAGCCAGGGACATCGGGTTGCACTTCGTCGCGGTGCGGGCCAGCGGCGGCGCGGCGCGGGCGATGTTCGAACCGATGCTGCAACGAGTGCGTGAACTGGGTTCACCAGGCCTGCTGCTGTCCGGGGACAAGGACGAGGGCGCGCTGCTCGCGGACGTGAAAGCCAGCCCCCAACCGCCGGGGCGGGGCACCCTCGTCCGGCGGAAGCAAGGACCGTCACTGGTTCAGCTGACGTGGACACCACCCAAGCTGTGATACTGGCTCGCTCCGCTCGCGGGGCCTCGCCGCCTTTACGCGGCGTCTTCCCTGCGCTGCGCTCGCTGCGCTTTGCTTCGCTCCGGGAAGACGCCGCGGCGGCGCGGCCAGGTGTCTGGCGCCGGGCGTGACACTGGCTCGCTTCGCTCGCGGGGCCCCGCCGCCCTTGCGCGGCGTGGCCGTGTGGCTGACGCCGGGCATGTTGCTGGCGCCGGGTGTGTTGCTGGCGCCGGGTGTGTTGCTGTGGCCGGGCGTGTTGGTGGCGCCGGGTGTGTGTTGCTGGCGCTGGGTGTGTTGCTGTGGCCGCTGTGACACTGGCTTGCTCCGCTTCGCGGGGCCGCGTGTCTGGCGCCGGGTGTCTGGCTGTGGCTGGGTCTCTTGCCGTGGCTGGGTGACTGGCTGTGGGCGCTGTGGGTAATAGTGCCGTCAGTTCGACCGGCACTTGTGCCGTTTGCTCGTGAGTGCGGACTTTCTAGATTACCGAGCAGGGCCGGAGAAGCACTTCGGCGACACCCAAGGACGACGAGTAGGAGGTGGCCCGCTCGTGAGCAGCCCAGGCTACTTGAACGATGCCCAGGCGATGACGCGTGCGATCACCGGGTTCTCCGAGTGCGCGGCGAACGCCAAATCGACCATGACCAGCTTGGAACATGATCTCACCCAGTCGCTGAGCAGCTACGCCGGCGACCAGGCCACGTCGTTCTGGGCCCTGCACACCCAGCTCCAGGACAAGATGCGGCAGGTCAACAACGAGCTGGACACCATGTCGAACCTGGTGAGCAGCGCATCGGCCAACTACAACACGGGTGACTCCCACGCGGCACAGAGCTTCAAGCAGGTCGCCGGCTCGATCGACGCCGGTGGTGCTGTCCTTGGCCGACTGACAGGCGCCTGAGACAGGGCGAGGGAAAGGAACAGAAGACATGGGTGCCGACCAGATCAGCGTCTCCTTCGCGGCGCTGCAGGCAAGCTCGCAGTCGTTGAGTGCCAAGGCAAAGGCTCTCACCGACTACCTCGACCAGCTCAGCAGCAACCTGGCGCCGCTGAAGGCGACCTGGTACGCGTCCAACAGCTCGGCCGGTACGGCAGCCGAGCAGTGCGAGACCCGGCTGCGCTCCGCCGCCGCCGACATCGTGAACATCATCAACCAGTTCGGCGGCAAGGTTTCCGAGGCGCACGACATGCAATACTCGTTGGAGCAGAAGAACACCGGCTACTTCGCCTGATCCCGACCCGGCCGGCC
>DATBCR010000442.1:0-8568 GCA_036270375.1 Pseudonocardiaceae bacterium
CTGGTCGACGTGCTCCGCCAGACCATCGTGAGCAATGTGACATTGCCGATATGACCACAGTGGACGAACCGAAGGTCACTGAGACCCCGCCACCGGGCCGGCCTGGCCCGGTCCGGGCCACGGTGGCGTTCCTGCGCAACACGTGGCGTGGACTAACCGCGATGCGCACCGCGCTGGTGCTGCTGTTCCTGTTGGCGCTGGCCGCGATGCCCGGTGCCCTGCTGCCGCAGCGGGCGCTGAACGAACCCAAGGTCGAGCAGTACATCGCGACACACGGCTGGTGGGGCCAACTCCTGGACCGGCTGCAGTTCTACACCGTCTACAGCAGCGTCTGGTTCGCCTCGATCTACGTACTCCTGTTCGTGTCACTGGTCGGCTGCCTGCTGCCCCGGTCGCTGGAGTACGTGCGGCAGGCGATCGCGAAACCCGTGCTCATCCCGAGAAACCTGGCCCGGCTGCCGCACCACGCACGGACGGAAGTCGACGGCGACCCGGCGGCCGTGCTGGCTGCCGTGCGCGGTCGGCTGCGCGGCTGGCGGCAGGCGCAGCGGACGGAGGACGGCCGTGCGCTCACGCTGTCCACCGAGCGCGGTTTCGTTCGGGAGACCGGCAATCTGGTGTTCCACTTCGCACTGCTCGGGTTGATCGTGGCGTTCGCGCTCGGCAAGATCTTCAGCTACTCCGGCCAGGTCATCGTGCTGGCCAACGGATCGGAGTTCTGCAACTCCGGCGTGGTCGACTACGACTCGTTCACGCCCGGTCTGCGCGTCGACGGCACGCACCTGGATCCGTTCTGTGTCAAGGTGAACGACTTCACCGCCGGCTACCAGTCCACCGGCGAGGCTGTGCACTACGAGTCGCACATCCAGTACCAGTCCGGTGCGGACCTGACCACGAACACCTGGCGGCCGTACGACCTCGCGGTGAACTCGCCGCTGCGCACCGCTGGCGACCGGGTCTACCTGCTCGGCCACGGCTACGCGCCGCAGTTCACCGTGACGTTCCCGAACGGCCAAGTGCGGACCGGGCTGATCCAGTGGAAACCGGACGA
Organism: Pseudonocardiaceae bacterium; assembly: GCA_036270375.1. Taxonomy (GTDB): domain Bacteria; phylum Actinomycetota; class Actinomycetes; order Mycobacteriales; family Pseudonocardiaceae; genus DATEPR01. The sequence continues at coordinate 1,052 of DATBCR010000442.1, forward strand.
CATGACGACCCTGTTGTCCGAGGGCGCGACGAAGTTCGACCCGCCGGACGTGACCGACCCGGCACAGCTCACGAAGCGGCAACTCGCGATCAGCGGCTTGTTCGCGCCGACCGCGCTGTTCCAGAACGGCCTGATCACTTCGACGTTCCCCGCCCTGACCGCGCCGGCCGTGTCGCTCGACGTCTACAAGGGCAATCTCGGCGAGGACAACGGCACCGGGCAGAGCATCTTCGACATCGACCAGAGCATGGTCGCCGACGGCCGGCTCAAGCTCGTCGCGAAGGCGAACCTGCGGCCCGGCGAGAGCACGAAACTGGCCGACGGCACGACAATCCGGTTCGACACGGTCGAGCAGTGGGTGTCGCTGCAGGTGGCGCACGATCCGACGCAGGACTACGTGCTGCTGTTCGCGGTGCTGATGCTGCTCGGCCTGATCACGTCGCTGACCGTGAAGCGCCGCCGGGTGTGGGTGCGAGTGTCGTCGGCGAACCCGGACGGCGACGGTGACGGCGCGGGTCGTACCGTGGTCGAGATCGGTGGTCTTGCCCGCACCGACCAGGCCGGGTACGGCGAGGAGTTCACACGGCTGTCCGCGCGGCTGCTGGACGCGGCCCGCGGGGTGGCACCACAGGTCGGGAAGGACGCTTGAGATGCCCGTCGACGAGGCGCTCGCGCAGAACAGCACGTACGCATATGTGGCCGCGGTCACCGTCTACGTGCTGTCGATGTTCTTCTACCTGGCCGAGCAGGCCTTCGGGCGGCGCGCGGCGGCGCAGCCGGCCAAAGAGCTGGTCGCGGCCAGCGGCGGTGCCATCGACAGCGGTGCCGTTGACACAACGGCAGACACGACCGAGGAACCGCCGGACGAGGCCGGGGTGCGCGGCGATCGGCCGCTGACCGAACGGCTCGGGCGGATGGCGGTTGCGCTGACCGTGCTCGGCGCCGGGATCCACGTGGTGTCGATCGCGCTGCGCGGGCTGGCGACGCACCGCTGGCCGCTGGGCAACATGTACGAGTTCATGTCGTTCGTGTGCCTGATCGCGGTGGTGGCGTGGCTGGTCATGCTGCGGCGCTTCCCGATCCGCAGGCTCGGCGCGTTCGTGCTGATCCCGGTGTTCATCCTGATGTTCCTCGGCGGCACGGTGCTCTACACGCAGGCCGAGCCGGTGCAGCCGGCGCTGCAGTCGTACTGGCTGATCATCCACGTCACCGTCGTGTCGTCGGCGTCCGGTGTGCTGCTCGTGCCCGGTGTGGCCAGCGTGCTCTACCTGGTCCGGGGGGCGTACGACCGTGATCCGAAGCGGTTCGCGCGGTTCGCGCCGAGGCTGCCGTCGACCGTGACGCTGGATCGGCTGGCCTACCGGACCACCATCTTCGGCTTCCCGCTGTTCACGTTCGGCGTGATCTGCGGGGCGATCTGGGCCGAGTCGGCGTGGGGCCGGTTCTGGGGCTGGGACCCGAAGGAGACCACGGCGTTCGTGGCGTGGGTGGTCTACGCGGCCTACCTGCACTCGCGGGCGACCGCGGGCTGGCGCGGGAACCGGGCGGCGATGATCAACATCCTCGGTTTCGCGGTGATGATCTTCAACCTGTTCTTCGTCAATCTGGTCACGACCGGCCTGCACTCGTACGCGGGGGTCGGCTGAACGTCGTGGCCCCGTGTCGACCGGCGGGCCCGCTGCGACTACCTTCGGTGGTGTCAGCACGAGCGACATCGGCCTGTTCAGGAGGACTCCACCGGTGACCGGACGCTACGAGGAGCCCGCGCCGAAGCATGACGCGGCTTGGCAGAACCCTCCCTCGGCGCAGGTGGGACAGGCCGAACCGCAACGCGGTGCGGACCAGTCCGGGCCGCACCCGGTCAACCAGCAACCAGGCCAGTCGCAGCCGACCGAGCAGCCGGCACCGCAACAGGGCGGCCAGCACGCGGCGCCCGAACCGCATCCGACACCGTCGTACGTCGATCCGACCGGATCGGGTGGTTTTCCGTTGCCGGGCAGCCAGTCCGGGCCGTACTACGTGGACCCGAACAACGCGGGCCAGCCGGACTCGTCCGGCCCTTACTACGTCGAACCCGCCGGCTCCGGCGGGTTCCCTGCCCAAGGGGGCCCGTTCCCGCAACCGCCGCCGTACCACGTGCCGGGCGGCCCGTCCGGGCCGCACCACGTCGAGCAGCAGCCGCCGCCCGGGTACTACCCGCAGCAGGGACAGCAGCGGCCGACCGCGTTCCCGTTCCAGCAGCAGTTCCCGCAGGGCGGGCCGAACCAGCCGCCACCACCGATGCCGCCCGGCCAGCGTCCCCAAGGCCAGCCACCAGGTTCGCTGTCCCGGCAGGCGATGGCCGCCGCGCACGAACTGTCGTCGACGCACCTGATCAAGCAGACCAAGCGACCGCCGCAGTCCGGCTGGCGCCGCGCGGTCTACAAGGCCACCGGGCACGCCGTCAACATGGGCGAGAGCCCGGCCGACGTACACCGCCGCGACCTGATCGGGCGGATCAACCAGCCGCTGCGCGGGTGCTACAAGATCGCCATGCTCAGCCTCAAGGGCGGCGTCGGCAAGACCACGATGACCACCACGCTCGGCTCGACGTTCGCGTCGCTGCGCGGTGACCGGGTGATCGCGGTGGACGCCAACCCGGACCGGGGCACGCTGAGCCAGAAGATCCCGCTGGAGACCACAGCGACCGTGCGGCACCTGCTGCGCGACGCCGGCCGGATCACCCGCTACAGCGATGTCCGCGCGTACACGTCACAGGGTCCGAGCCGGCTGGAGGTGCTGGCCAGCGAGCAGGACCCCGCGGTGTCCGAGGCGTTCAGCGAGGCCGACTACCGGCGAACCATCGACCTGCTCGAACACTTCTACAACATCGTGCTGACCGACTGCGGCACGGGTTTGATGCACTCGGCGATGCGTGGCGTGCTGGACATCGCGGACTCGCTGGTCGTGGTGTCGTCCGGTTCGGTGGACGGTGCGCGGTCCGCGTCGGCGACGCTGGACTGGCTGGACGCGCACGGCTACCACGACCTGGTGGCCAGGTCGGTCGCGGTGATCAACTCGGTGCGGCCGCGGTCGGGTGCGGTGGACCTGGAGCGGCTGGCCGAGCATTTCGGCTCGCGCTGCCGGGCGGTGTGCCGGATCCCGTTCGACCCGCACCTGGAAGAAGGCGCCGAGATCGAACTGGACCGGCTCGCGCCGCAGACCAGGACGGCGCTGCTGGAACTGGGTGCGACGGTTGCCGACGATTTTCCCAGTGACCTGTCACGTCGTTAACGAGAACCAACATAAGAATGCGGTGAGTTCTTTGAACTCACCGCATTCCTGAGCGAGCTTGCGAGCGAAGAAATGTTACTTTGGGCGATCCGGGGTATCGCCGTCGTCGGGTCGTTTGTTCTGTTCACCGAGCCGACGCAGGAAATCAGGATCATCATCAGGGGCGACGACGTTTCGTCTGGCGCCGACGCCGACCCGGTCCGGGCTCAGCGCACGCCACAACAGAACCGCGACGGTGACGACGCCGACTGCCGCGAGCAGGTAAAGCACTGGCCGTCACCTCCACGGGCTTGCTGACACGAGATTAGCCCGTGCACGGCTCACACGCCGCGTACCGGCTCGCTCGCTTCGGTGGTGAGTTCGGCGAGCAGGGTCTTTACCTCGGACTCGCGGAACCGACGGTGACCACCCGGGGTGCGGATGGAACCAATCCGACCTGCTGTTGCCCAACGGGTGACCGTCTTGGGGTCCACCCGGAACAACGTGGCTACCTCGCCAGGGGTGAGCAGCCGTTCGCTGACCTGCTGGCGCGCGTGCGCAACTGAAGCAGTCACTGTCGTCCTCCTCGATGGTCGAACACGGATGCGTGGAGATCCGGCGTTCCGGTCGCATAGTGCCATCTCGCCCGCCAGGTACTCGAACGCTAGGCTGATGGTAAAGAGGGAGTAAGGGACAAATCGTCCTCATCTGCATCATGCAGATGCAACTTTGGTTGCGGAGGGTATCTGGCCCTCAAGGGGCTTCGCACCGTCAGTGGGTGGCCGCGTAGCGTGGCTACCGTGGCCGAACGATCCGATGACACCGACCGGGTGGAGACCCCCGCGCTGCCCCCCGTGCCGCCCCATGTCGGGCGGGACCTGACGCTGTACGTCCTGGCCAGGTTTGCGCTGGTGGCGGTGGTTGCGGCGGTGCTCACGGCGATCAACGTGCCGCTGCTGGTGAGCATCGCGGTGGGGTTGGTGATCGGTCTTCCGGTGTCCATGATCGCGCTGCGCGGCTGGCATTCCAGGGTCGCCGCCGGGCTGGCCGCCAGGGGCGTGGTGCGGCGCGCGGCACGGGACGAACTGCGCGCGGAACTGCGCGGCGAAGGGCCGCACGTCACCCGTTTGCGTGACACGGACTGAAGCGGGTCCAGACATAAGACCCAGATGGTACAAGAAAGTCACAGCTAACACACAGCTCGACCGGGTGATAGCGAGTATGTCGCCCGGCGGTTCGAGGATCTGTCGTCTCGTACGCTGCGCTGGTGAGCACCGTCGACCGATGTTGTGAGACCACCCGGACCTGGGTGTGTGAGGCCATTCGGATCATCAACGCGGACGCCAACCGCAGTGCGGACACCCACCTGTTGCCGTTCCCGCTACCCACCGGTTGGGGGGTGGACCTTTACCTGAAGGATGAGTCCACCCACCCGACCGGGTCACTGAAGCACCGCCTGGCCAGGTCACTGTTTCTTTACTCGATCGCGAACGGCTGGGTCGGCGAGGGCACCACGGTGATCGAGGCGTCGTCCGGGTCGACAGCGGTCTCGGAGGCGTATTTCGCACGGCTGCTCGGGCTGCCGTTCATCGCGGTGATGCCGAGGTCGACAAGCCAGGAGAAGTCCGCGCTGATCGAACGGCAGGGCGGACGGTGCCACTACGTCGACACGCCGTCCGCGATCTACGCCGAGTCACGCCGCCTGGCGACCGAACTCGGCGGGCATTTCATGGACCAGTTCACGCATGCCGAGCGGGCCACGGACTGGCGTGGCAACAACAACATCGCCGAGTCGATCTTCGACCAGATGGCGTTGGAGCGGTACCCGGAGCCGACGTGGATCGTGGTCGGCGCGGGAACGGGCGGCACGAGCGCGACGATCGGTCGCTACATCCGGTACCGGCGGATGCGCACCCGGCTGGCCGTCGTGGACCCGGAGAACTCGGTGTTCTTCGACGCGTGGCGCGACAGCGACCCGACGCTGACCGGGACGGTCGGATCGCGGATCGAGGGCATCGGCCGGCCGAGGGTCGAGCCGTCGTTCGTGGGGCAGGTGATCGACCGGATGATCAAGGTGCCGGACGCCGCCTCCGTCGCCACGGCACGGCATGTGCAACAGGCGCTCGGCCGGCGGGTCGGGGGTTCGACCGGCACGAACCTGTGGGGGGCGTTCGAACTGATCGCGCAGCTTCTGGCGAGCAGCCGGACCGGCAGTGTGGTCACGCTCCTGTGCGACGGCGGCGAACGCTACGGCCACACGTACTACGACGACGCGTGGGTCACGGGCCAGGGCATGGACCTGGCGCCGTACCACGAGATCCTGGACCGGTTCCTGGCCACCGGCGAGTGGACCGCCGTTTAGCGCACGGCAAGGGCGGCGCCGGTGGCGACGGCCCAGACGAGCATCGCGAGACCGGTGTCGCGGAGTACCGGGATCAGGGCCAGACCGGTGGCGTCGGTGCGGATCCTGCGAAGCGGGCCGACCAGCAGTGGCGCGGCGATCAGGCCGACCAACACCAGCGGCCGCGTGCTGCCGACGGCGATGCTGACCAGCAGCGGCACCGCGACCAGAGTCTGGTACAGCACCCGGGTTCGCTTGTCCCCCAAGCGAACCGCCAGCGTGTGCTTGCCGGCTTCGCGGTCGGTGGGGATGTCGCGCAGGTTGTTGGCCACAAGGACCGCCGACGAGAACGCGCCGACGGCGATAGCGACAGCAACGCCGACCACGGTGATTCGGCCGGACTGGACGTACTGGGTGCCGAGCACGCCGGTCAGGCCGAAGAAGACGAACACCGCGACCTCGCCGAAACCGGCGTAACCGTACGGCCGCCGGCCGCCGGTGTAGAACCACGCGCCCGTCACGCATGCCAGTCCCACCAACGCGAGCCACCACAGCCCGGACACCACCACCAGGACCAGGCCGCTGGCGACGGCGACACCGAAGCAGCCGAACGCCACCGTGCGGACCAGTCGCGGCCGGGCCACACCGGAGCCGACCAGACGCAGCGGCCCGACCCGCTTGGCGTCGGTGCCTCGGATGCCGTCCGAATAGTCGTTGGCGAAGTTCACGCCCACGATCAACGCCAACGCCACCACCAGTGCCAGCAACGACTTCCACCACACGAAGCCACCGATCGCCGCCGCCGCACCGGCACCGGCGAGAACGGGGGCGATCGCGTTGGGCAGGGTGCGGGGCCGCGCGCCCTCCACCCACTGTGCCGCGGTCGCCACGCCTACCGTCCGATCGCGTTCGTCTGGTCGACCCGTACGGCGGCCTTCGCGCGGGCCGTGCTGATCAGAACGTCCAGCAGGGCCTCGAAGCTGAGCCCCGCGGCACGCCAGATCTGCGGATACTGCGACGCCGACGTGAAGCCGGGGAACGTGTTGACCTCGTTGATCACCGGGTGTACGCCGTCGCGCAGGAAGAAGTCGATGCGCAGCAGGCCCGCGCAGCCGAGCGACTCGAAGACGCGCACCGCGTAGTCCTGCAGTCGCGCGGTCAGGTCGGCGGGCAGTTTCGCCGGGATGTCGAAGATCGTCGCGGTGTCCTCGTACTTCGCGTCGTAGTCGAAGAACGTGTGGCCGTCGGCGACCCGGATCTCCAGCGGTGGACCGGCTGCCAGCCGGCCGTCCGGATACTCCAGCACGCCGAGGTCCACCTCGCGGCCGAGCACCGCCTCCTCGATCAGCACCTTCGAGTCGACCTCGGCCGCCTTGGCGACGGCGGCCGGCAGCGCATCCCAATCCTCTACTTTGGACACTCCGATGCTGGATCCGGACCGGGCCGGCTTGACGAACACCGGCAGCCCGAGACCCATCACCTCGGCCATCGGGATCGCCGACGAGTGCAGCACGACGGAGCTGGCTACCGGGAGCCCGTCGGCGGCCAGGATCTTCTTGGTGAACTCCTTGTCCATGCCGACGGCGCTGGCGATGACACCGTTGCCGACGTAGGGAATCCCGGCGATCTCCAGCAGCGACTGGATGGTGCCGTCCTCGCCGTAGGCACCGTGCAGCACCGGGAACACCACGTCCATCGTGCGCAGCAGCGCGACCGCGCCTGCCATGCTGCGCCACAGCGCCACCTGGTCGCCGGCCGACACACCGTCGAGCAGTTCGTCGCCGTCCGCGCTGACCCGCCAGATGCCGGTTGGGGTGATCCGCACCGGGACGACCTCGTAGCGGTCCGGGTTCAGGTTGGCCAGCACGCTCTCGGCGGAATGGACAGAGACCTCGTGCTCGCCGCTGCGGCCACCGAACACGAT
>DATBCR010000443.1:0-10866 GCA_036270375.1 Pseudonocardiaceae bacterium
CGGCGGCGGCCAGGTGCGTGGCCGCCGCCGGCCTGCCTTCGGTCAGCTACATGCCGAACCGTTGACACTGAACGCTGTCGGTGCCGCATCGTTGCTGGTCCACGTGCCCTGGAAGCCCCAGGAGGTGTTGCCACCCGGTGCGATCGTGGCGTTGTAGCTCAGGTTGGTCGCGGTCACCGCGGCCCCGGCCTGTGTAACGGCCGCGTTCCACGCGTTGGTGAAGTGCGTGTCACCGGGGAAGCTGAACGTGACCGTCCAGCCGTTGATCGCGGTCGTGCCGGTGTTGTTGACGGTCAGGTTGGCCACAACACCGCCGGCCCATTCATTCGTCTTGGTGTACGTGACGTGGCAGGTGCCACCACCGGTAGTACCCATCGGGTTGATCAGCCAGGTGAACGCTGCCGTGCCGGACACACCAGCGGCGTCCTTCGCGGTGACCGTCACGTTGCTGGTGCCCGCCGTGGTCGGCGTCCCGGAGACCACGCCGGCCGAATTCATCGTCAGGCCGGCCGGCAGACCGGCGGCCGTGAACGTCAGTGCCGCCCCGCTCGAGTCGGTGGCGTGCACCGTGAGACTGGTCGCGGTGCCAACCGTGCCGGTCTGGCTGCCGGGGTTGGCGACCGTCACCGTGGTAACGCCACCGCCACCGCCGAGTGCGTTCAGCGTCGATGTGAACGACGGCTTGGGCTGGTAGTTGTTGTCCCACATGGTGGCTGCGCCCATACCGGAGAAGAAGCCCGGAATCCAGGAGTCCGCGTCACCGATGCCCCACTGCGTGATACCGACGCACCGGGAGACGCCGAGGCAGTCCTTGACCACGTTGGCGAAGTCGGTCGCCTGCTGCTGCAGGTTGGCACTGCTGGCCGGCAACTGGATCCGGTCGTCCAACTCGGTCACGGCGACGTCGACACCGGCCGCCGCGAACCGCGCCATGTTGGCCTGCATGTCGGACGGAATCTGGCCGAGGATGAAGTGGCTCTCGAAACCGATGCCGTCGATCGGCGCGCCCTGCGCCTTCAGCGTCTGCACGAGGCTGAGCATCGCGTTGCTCTTGGCGTTCATGCCCTCGATGTTGAAGTCGTTGAGGTACAGCTTCGCGGTCGGGTCGGCCGCGCGTGCCGTCTTCAGCGCGCCCGCGATGTAGGCGGGGCCACTGCCGAACCCGGAGGTGAAGGCGTCGGACCGGAACGACCCGTCGTCGTTGAACGGCTCGTTCACCACGTCCCACGCGTAGAGCTGGCCCTTGTAGTGGTTGACCTCGGTGGTGATGTGCGTTTCCATCGCGGCCTTCACCTGGGCGGCCGGCAGACTGCTCACCCAGGACGGCAACTGGCTGTGCCATACCAGGTTGTGCCCGCGCACCCGCGCGCCGATGGACTTGGCGTGCGCCACGATCTGGTCACCGGGACCGAAGTTGAACGTGCCGTTGGACGGCTCTGTGGTGTCCCACTTCATCTCGTTGCCCGGCGTGACCATGTCGAACTGGGCGTCCGCCACCCCCAGTAACGTGGGGTTGCTGAGGTTGGGCACGGTCAGCGCGAAGCCGAAGTAGTGACCGGACGCCTCGGCGGCTGCCTTGAGTGTCGAGCCCGCGCCCGCGGCCGGTGTGGTCGCGGCGAGGCCGAACGACACGGCGACGGCCGCTGCCGTGAGCGCGGGTACCGCGACCCGCCGGTAGCTGTAGCGGCCGCGCCGGCGGCTGCTACTGATTTCCTCCGTCATGACTTGATTCCTCCGTCAACGTTGTCAGAGTGAATTCGGTATTCGAGGACTGCCGGTCACGCCACGGTGCAGCTCTGGCCGTTGAGCGTGAACGAGGTGGGTGCCACCGCGGTGCCGGTGATGGCGGCCTGGAAACCGATGCCGGTCGAGGCGCCGGGCGCGATGGCCGCGTTGTAGGAGAGGTTCGTCGCGGTCACCTGGCCGCTGGCCGGTGCGAACGTCGCGTTCCAACTGGACGTGATGGACTCACCGGACGGCATGGTGAATACCAGTGACCAGCCGTTGATCGCCGTGCCACCGGTGTTGGTGATCGTGAGGTTCGACGTGAATCCCGTGTTCCACGCGTTCACCATGTCCGTGACCTTGCAGCCAGACGGCGGCGGTGGGTTACCGGTCGTCGTGGGTGGCGGGTTGTTCGTTGTCGTCGGTGGCGGGTTGTTGGTCGTGGTCGGTGGCGGGGGCGGCGGTGTGCCGTTGAGGCCGAAGAACTGGATGGCGATCGCGGCCATCCCGCTCAGCGGCAACACGTGCCCGGCACCGGCGATGCTGTAGGCGTCGACGTCGACGGCGCCGCCGGACCCGTAGGTGGTGTGGGTCCAGCCGGACTGCGGTGTGCTGGTGGACGTCGGTGTCTGGCTGACGCCGAACACGTTCGTCCACTGCTTGATCTCCTCGCCGAAGTTGTTGAAGTTCAGCGTGCCGTCCGCGGTGCCGTGCCAGAGCTGCACGCGCGGGCGCGGACCGGAGTAGCCGGGATCGGCGCCACGCACCAGATCACCCCACTGCTGCGGGGTTTTGCTGATCTGGCCGTTGGCGCACTGGGTGTTCCACATCGAGCCGTCCGTGGTGGCGAAGCACGCGAACGGCACGCCCATGAACGCCGCACCCGCCTTGAACACGTCCGGGTAGTCGCCGAGCATGACGTCGGTTGTCATGCCGCCGGACGACGCGCCGGTGACGTAGACCCGGCTCGGGTCGCCGTTGTTGTGCTGCTCGACGTACTGAACCATCGAGACGATCCCGGCCGGGTCGCTGTTTCCGTTGTGTGTCAACGCCCCTGGCGACGACACGTCGAAGCACTTGCTGCTGCGGGTGACCGACGGGTAGATCACGATGAACCCGAACTGGTCGGCGAGCGACGCGAACTGGGTGCCGGAGAAGAACACCGGGCCGGAGCCGCCGCAGTAGTGCACCGCGACCAGGATCGCCGGGTGCGGCGCGACATTGTTGGGCACGTACAGGAACATGTTGAGATTCGATGGGTTGTTGCCGAAGTTGGTGATCTGCACCAGCGACGCCGCCGATGCCGACGGCGCGGACAGCACGACGGCCACCGCCGCCGCGAGCATCGCCATGACGCAGGTGAAGATCTTGACCATTTTTCGCATGGTTCCTCCGTCCAGGCTGGAACAAGCCTTGAGGCTATTTCTGACTATGTACGGAGAACATTCACCACGGCAAGGAAATCGCAGTAGAACGGGTCCCGCGGCGGAAAGTTACAGCCGATCAGCCCTTCACGGCGCCGGTCAGTCCGCCGACGATTCTTCGTTCCGCGATCAGGAAGAAACCCAGTGCCGGCACCATGGACACCGCCGTGAACGCCAGAACTTTCGCGGTGTCCTGTGAGTACTGCGTCTGGAACGTGGCGACACCCAACGGCAGGGTGAAATGCGTCGGATCGTTGAACACGAGCAATGGCAGCAGATACGCGTTCCAACTCGTGACGAACGCGAGCACGGCGACGGTGGTCAGCGCCGGCATGGACAGCGGCAGCAGGATCCGCCAGAAGAATCCGAGCCGGGTCGCGCCGTCGAGCACCGCCGCGTCCTCGATCTCGCTCGGCACCGCGGCCATGAACGGCCGCAGGATGACGATCGTGACCGGCAGTGAGAACGCGGCCTCCGGAATGGCGACGCCCCACGTGCTCTCCAGCAGTCCGAGATCCCGCAGCCACAGGAACAACGGCAGTGCGGCGACACTGAGCGGGAACAGCAGTCCAACGGTGAACAGTCCGTACAACGCCTCACGGCCCCGGAACCGGTAACGGGACAACGCGAATCCCGCCATGGCACCGAATGCCACCGCGAGCGCGGTCGCGAGCACCGCGATCTCCACGCTGTTGCGCAGGAAGTCCCAGAATGCCGAATTGGTAATGACACTGATGTAGTTGTCCAGAATCCACGGGTGCGGCAGACCGGCCGGGTCGTTGTTGATCTGCGCGTTCGTCCGGAATCCACCGACCACCACGAACAGCAGCGGCACCACGGTGATCCCGATGACGACGATGGCCGCCAGATAGGCAAGTGACGTCCCGGCCGTCGGCCTCTTCCGGACGGGCTGGACTCGAACCGGCGTCGCTACACCTGCGGACATGCGGTCACCCCACCATCCGGGTCAGTGCGCCGTCGGTATCCCTGCGCAGCGCGAACCGCTGGTACGCCAACGCGAACACGAAACAGATGGCGAACAGGATCACCGCCACGGCGCTGCCGTAACTGGGTTCGAGACGCTTGAAACCGTGGTCGATCATGTAGCTCGCCATGGTGGTCGACGAGTCCGCAGGACCGCCGAGCGTCATGATCCACACGATGTCGAACACCTGCAGCGAGCCGATCACCGACAGGAAGATCCAGATCCGGATCGTCGGCCCGAGCAGCGGCAGTATCACGTGCCGGGTGGACTGCCACGGTGTCGCCCCGTCCAGTGCCGCGGCCTCGCGCAGCTCCGGCGGGACGCCCTGCAGGCCGGCCAGCAGCAGGATGATGCCGAAGCCGATGAACTTCCACGTCAGCACCACGAACAGCGTGTAGAGCACGACGTTCGTGTTGGCGAGCCACTGCTGGATCGCCCCGCCGAGTCCGACGGACTTGAACATCTGGTCGACCAAACCGTCCGGTTGCAGCATCAGCAGCCAGATCACCGCGGTGATCGCCTCGGAAAGCACGTACGGGGCGAACACCACGAGGCGCAGGAACGACCGGCCGCGCAGCCTGCGGTTGAGCAGCAGCGCCAACGCGATACTGATCGGCAGCTGGACCACAAGGGACAGTCCGACGATGATCAGGTTGTGCACGATCGCGTGCTGGAAAACCGGGCCGTTGAAGGCGTCCTTGTAGTTCTGGATGCCGATGAAGTCGGTCAGCGGCCCGAAACCGCTCCAGTTGTACAGGCTGTAGTACGCCGCGATGACCATCGGGGCCAGCACGAACCCGACGAACAGCACCAGCGACGGGCCCAGCAGCACCACGAGTTCGAGGCGCTGCCGGGCACCGCGCGAGCGCCGGGCCGGCCGCACCCCGGTGCGGCCGGCCGTGGGCGCGGAATCCGTCACGCCATCGGCCGGTGGCCCAGACCGGTCGGTGACGGTTCCCGCCTCACTCATCGGATTGGCTCTCCCGATTCGAAAATCACGTGTCTCACTTGTTCCCGGACTTGGCGTTCGTCACCGACTGCACGATGGTCTGGGGCGAACCCTTGCCTGCGAAGTAGTCGGCGACCGCGGTGTCCAGCGCCTGGCCCGGGTTGGTCGGGAAGGCGATGTCGAAGTAGTTCTGGATGTACGGCCTCGACTGGATGTACTGCAGGCAGGCCAGCAGGTTCGGGTCCGTGATGGCCGACGCGGCGGCCGGGTTCACCGGCAGACCGATGTTCGCGGTGGCGAGTTGCTTCTGCACCGTCGCGGAGTCGAGGTACTTGATGAAGTCCACGCATGCGCCGGTCGCCTGTGTCGTGCACGAGAACCCGTCGCCGCCGCCGAGCGCGACCTTCGGGTCGCCGTTTCCGCCGGGCACCGATGGGAACGGGAACCAGCCGAGCACCGATGTCAGGTTCTTGTTGGAGGTCAGCGCGGCCATGGTGCCGGGCTCCCAGTCACCCTGCAACTCCATCGCGGCCTTGCCGTTGGCGACGAGACCGGCCGAGCTACCCGCGCCGGTCTGGGCCGGGGTGCCGAGGAACGCCGTCTGGAACGGGTTGGTGGCGAGGAAGGACGACACGTCGTTACCGGCCTTGACCCAGCACGGATCGCTGAGGTTCAACGACTTCGACGCATCCTTGAGCACGGCTGTCGAGCACTCGCGGACCGCGAAGTAGTCCCAGTAGAACGCGTCCGGCCAGCGGTCCTTGCTGCCGATCGCGATCGGCGCGATGTTGGCCGCCTTCAGCTTCACCACGTCTGCGTTCAGGTCGTCCAGTGTGGCCGGTGGCGAGCTGATACCGGCCTGGCTGAACAGGTCCTTCCGGTACCAGAAGCCGACCACGTGCTGGTCGTACGGGACGCCGAACTGCTTGCCGTTGACCTGCCAGCCGTCCGCGACGTTGCCGATCTGACCGATCCAGCTGGACACGGCAGATGTCATGTCGAGCAGTTTGTGGGACGCGATCTGGGTGGCCTCCGCGCCGCCGCCCCACTGCTGGTACATCGACGGCGGGTTGCTCGACTGCAGGGCGAGCGGCACCTTTGTGGTGAACTGCTCGTTCTGCATCGGTTCGACCTTGATCGTCACGTTCGGGTGCGCTGTGTGGTAGGCGTCGGCCGCTGCCTGCCACACGCCGAGCAGGGGCTGGGCGTTGCCGTTGTGCCACCAGGTGATGGTTACAGGGCCGGTCGGAACTGTGACTGGTGCAGCGTTGTTGGTCGAGCCGCTGCTGCCGCTGCTGCAGCCTGCGACCGCGAGCGCGACAAGCGCCGCGATGGCGAACGTACGTGAACTTCTGATGTCGCGCATGGTTGGTCCACTCCTGACGACGTTGGCGCGAGCAGTCCCGGGCGTCGCGAGCCCAGGATGGCTAGCAAGTCTGGTCCCAGGTCCAGGGCGTGTCAATCGTTGTCGATAACGTTTTACACAGCTATGCTGACCGAGTGCAGCCCAGCTCCCGCGTGACCATTCGCGACGTCGCCGCCCGGGCGGGCGTGTCCGTGGCGACCGTCTCGAAGGTCATCAACGAGCGCTACGGCGTGTCCGCGGACACGTACGCGCGTGTACAGGCCGTGATCAAGGAACTGGGCTACGAAGCCAGCCTGGTGGCGCAGAGCCTGCGCAACAGTCAGACCAACGTGATCGGCATCCTGGTCGCCGACCTCGAACCATTCAGCACGGAATTGCTCAAAGGTGCCGCGGACGCGATCCGCGGCACCGGCTTCGAACTGGTCGTCTACTCGGCGGGCGGCCGGGTCGGCGACCATGTCGGCTGGGAGCGCCGCTACCTGTCGCGCCTCTCGGGCACTTTGGTGGACGGCGCCGTGCTCGTCACGCCGACCGTGGTGGACGTCCGCTACGGCGCACCCGTTGTCGCCGTCGACCCGCACACCGGCCCGTCCGAGTTCCCCACCATCGACTCGGACAACCTCAAGGGCGCACGGATCGCCGTGGAGCACCTGCTTTCGTTGGGGCACAGGCGGATCGGGATGCTCACCGGCCGGCCGGACCTGCAGTCCGCGAAGCTGCGCGAGCACGGCTACCGTGCCGCCCTCGGGGCAGCCGGTGTGACCATCGACGAGGATCTGTTGCGGGTCGGCGCCTACGAACCCGAGATCTCCCTCGTCTCGGCCCGTGAACTGCTCGGCAACCCGGACCGGCCGACCGCGATCTTCGCCGCGAACGACCTGTCCGCCATCGCGACCATCGACGCGGCCACGGAACTCGGCCTGCGCGTGCCGGCCGACCTGTCCGTGGTCGGCTTCGACAACGTCCCGGAGTCCGCACTCTGCTCGCCACCGCTGACCACGATCAACCAGCCGATCCGCGAGATGGGCAGACGCGCGGTGGAACTGCTGGTCCGCCTGATCCGGGGCGAACCGGCCGACGCCATCCACGTCACACTGGCCACCAGTCTGGTGGTGCGCCAGTCCACCGGCCGACTCGGCCATGACAACGAACGGAGCTGACATGGCCGCAGGCGATGTCGACGTCGAGATCTGGCGCGACCCGGCGGCCACACCGGCTTTACGGGTCGCCGACCTGATGGCCCGGATGACGTTGCGGGAGAAGATCGCGCAGCTCTCCGGTGTGTGGGTCGGCATGGACGCGGACGGTCAGGTCGCGCCGCACCAGCACGACTTCGCGTCCAACCTGGACTGGGACGAACTGATCAGGGACGGCGTCGGCCAGCTCACCAGGGTGTACGGCACCGGGCCGGTCGCACCGGTGATCGGCGCCACCGGAGTGGCCCGGCGGCAGCGCCAGATCATCGCATCCGGCCGGTTCGGCATTCCGGCGATGGTGCACGAGGAGTGCCTGACCGGACTGGCCGCGTGGCACGCGACGATGTACCCGTCGCCGCTGTGCTGGGGCGCCAGTTTCGACCCGGCACTCGTCGAGCGGATGGGCGCGCGGATCGGCGGCCTGATGCGCAGGCTCGGTGTGCACCAGGGCCTTGCGCCGGTGTTGGACGTGTCCCGCGACCCGCGCTGGGGCCGGACCGAGGAGACCATCGGTGAGGACCCGTTCCTGGTCGGCCTGATCGGTTCGGCGTACGTGCGCGGGCTGGAGTCGGCCGGCATCGTGGCCACCCTCAAGCATTTCCTCGGCCATCCGGCGTCCATAGCCGGACGCAACCAGGCACCGGTCTCGATCGGGCCGAGGGAACTGGCCGACCAGCTGCTGCCGCCGTTCGAGATGGCGCTGCGCGCGGGCGCGCGGTCGATCATGAACGCGTACACCGCGACCGACGGCGTGCCGGCCGGGTCGGACGAGAAACTGCTGACCGGCTTGCTGCGGACGAAGTTCGGCTTCACCGGCACCGTGGTCGCGGACTACTTCTCGGTGGCATTCCTGGAAACCCTGCACGCCGTCGCCGGCTCGCCCGCGGATGCGGCTGCCATCGCGCTGCGCGCCGGCATCGACGTCGAACTGCCCACCGCGAACTGCTACGGCGAGCCGCTGCTGAAGGCAGTGGAGATCGGCGACGTGGACAGCGCGCTGGTGGACCGCGCGGTGTCGCGGGTGCTGACGCAGAAGTGCGCGCTCGGCCTGCTCGACCCGGACTGGTCGCCGGAGCCGCCGCTGCTCGGCGAGGACACCGACGAGACCGCGATCGACGACGACGAGTCAAGGGCGCTCGCGCGAGACCTGGCACGACGGTCGATCGTGTTGCTGCGCAACGAGAACGCGCTGCCACTGACGATCGGCGCGAAGGTCGCGGTCGTCGGTCCGCGCGCGCACGCGGCGGACGCGATGTTCGGCTGCTACTCGTTCCCGATGCACGTCGGCGTGCACCATCCGGACGTGCCGATGGGTATCGACGTGCCGACCTTGCTCGACGCGCTGCTGGCCGACCCGGCCGGCTACGACCTGCGCTACGCCGAGGGCTGCCCGGTGCTCGATGGCGACGACGATGCCATCGCCGAGGCGGTCCAGGCAGCCAAGGACGCCGACGTGTGCGTTGCGGTGCTCGGCGACCGGGCCGGGCTGTTCGGCCTCGGCACGTCCGGCGAGGGCTGCGACACGAACGACCTGCGGCTGCCCGGCCGGCAGGCGGAGCTGCTGGACGCGTTGCTGGACACCGGAACCCCGGTGGTGCTCGTGCTGCTGCTCGGGCGGCCGTACGAGATCTCGCAGCAGGTCGACCGGCTGGCCGCGGTGCTGTGCGGATTCTTCCCCGGCGAGGAGGGCGGCACCGCGCTTGCCGACATCCTCAGCGGCCGGGTGAACCCGTCCGGCCGGCTGCCGATCAGCTTCCCCGCGCAGGGCGCGAGCCAGCCGTCGACGTATCTGGCGCCGCAGCTCGGCCGCCGGAACGAGTCGAGCACCGTCGACCCGACGCCGCTTTTCCCGTTCGGCCACGGCCTTTCCTACGCCCCGGCCATCTGGGCGGACATCCGCCTGTGCTCGGACGAGCGGTGGTCGACGGACGGCACCTGCCAGATCGAGGTGACCCTGCGCAACGACGTCAAGATCCCGACCACCGAGGTGATTCAGGTGTACCTGCACGACCAGGTCGCGGAGATAGCGCGGCCGGTGCAGCAGCTGATCGCCGCGACGCGGGTGGACCTGGCGCCCGGCGCGGTCACCACGGTGCGGTTCGACCTGCACGCCGACCTCACGTCGTACACCGGCCGGGCCGGCCGGCGACAGGTGGACCCCGGCGATGTCGAATTGCGCGTCGGCGCGTCCAGCACCGATATCCGCGCCATCCTGCATTGCACGCTGGACGGGCCGCGCCGGGAAGTCGGATTCGACCGTGTCCTCTATCCCGAAATCTCGCATCAGTCGATGTAATCCACCGGCATTGCCGGACACCGGTGTCACACATCGAGTCGCTGGATCGTCTCATAATCATGTACGCCGCCTACCTCACGGTCACCATCCTCTGCGCGGTCTTCAACGGTGCCGCCGCCGTCACCTACCTGATCGGCCACGAGTACCCCAAGGCCCAAGCGGACATTAAGGGCTTGGCCCGGAAGTGGGTACCGGTGCTCGGCATGCTGCTGGCGGCGGGAACCGCGGGACTGGTGGCCGGGTTCGCCGTGCCGCTGCTGGGAACCCTCGCCGCCGGCGGCCTCGTGCTGTACTTCATCGGCGCGATCATCGCCCACCTCAGGGTGGGCTCCCGCGACATCGCAGGCGCGATCGGGTTCCTCGCCACGGCGGCGGCCGCCTTGGCTCTGGGCCTTGTCTATCACGGCCCCTGGTAATCCGAGATCAGAGCAACGATTACTCATCCGGGGCGGCGACCGGCCGAACAGCATGTTGTGCCTGGCCCAAGTGGGCGACGTCGGGTATCGCATGGAAGTCCGGAGGGGTCGTGGGTATCAATCGGCGGAAGTTTCTCGGTGTCGCGGGGGCGGGCGTGGTGGCCGCCGCGCTCGATGTCGGTGGGCTGGTCAGTCCGGTACTGAGTGCGCCGGCGTTTGCCGATACCGGCGGTGTCAGCGTTCGCGGGCTGTTCGGTGGGACGACCACCCTCGACCAGACCGTGGTCAAGGGTCCACTCGGCAATCTGGGTTATGTGTCCATCGTGAGCGGCCCGGGCGAGGTCCATTCGTCCGACCAGACCTTCGCGCAATGGCGGCAGCCGACGGTCGCGTTGACGACGTTCGTACAGATGTCCGACCTGCAGATCGTCGACGACAAGTCGCCGGGACGGGTCGAGTTCAGCGACCGGCTCGCGGACCGGCCGACCGACGGCAGCCACTCGCCATTC
>DATBCR010000444.1:0-1971 GCA_036270375.1 Pseudonocardiaceae bacterium
GAAGTCCGGCCACTGACCGTTGGTCTCTAGCACAGCCGTCAACAGGTTTTCCGTCGCCGGCCCCAGCCGCACCGGAACACCCCGCTGCTCCGCAACCCCGACCGCGAGCCGGACATCCTTGCGGGCCAGTTCGGCCGAGAACCAGCCGGGATGTGCCGGATCCAGCATGGGTTCCTGACGTACCCGGGTGGCCGGGCTGAGCACCGGGCTGTCCGCGAACACTGCCCGCAGCAGGTCGTCGTCGATGCCCTCGGCGCGGGCGGTGGCGATCGCCTCGGCCAGCGCGGCCACGCCGATCACCAGTTGCAGGTTGAGCATCAGCTTCATCGTCGCGCCGGTGCCGGCTGGGCCGCAGTGCAGATAGCCGGCGCCCAGATCGGCCAACAGCGGGTCGAGCTGCCGGATCGTCTTCGGGGGGCCGCCGATCAGGAACCTGCCCGCGCCCTGCTCGATCATCGCGGGCGCGCCCATCACCGGGGCGTCCAGCACCGAGTCGGTCGGGCCGGCCTCGGCCAGTTCGCGGGCGGTGTCCGGGGACACCGTGCCGCAGTTCACCAGCACCGCGCCGCGCGCCACCGACGCGAGCGCGCCGTCGATGCCGAGACAGACGTCCAGCGCGGCCTCGTCATCGGCGACGACCACCAGAATCGCGGCCGCCTCGGCGACCGCGATGGACACGGTGGACGCCACGGTCGCGCCACGGGCAACCAGGTCGCCGACGCGGCCGGCGGTCCTGTTCCACACGGTGACCCGATGACCGCGCGCCAGCGCGCGCGTCGCGAATGCCCGTCCCATGTTGCCAAGCCCCAACACCGTCACCCGCATGCGATCACGGTAGTCCGGCATGTCTTGAATGGCAGGACAAAACGGCGGAACTGTGCCACACACCGCGTTCCGGCCGGCGTCTGTCGGCCGATCGGCTCAGCGCACCGCCGCCAGCGCCTCGGCCAGCGTGAACGCCCCGGTATACAAAGCCTTGCCGATGATCGCGCCCTCGACGCCGTCCGGTTCGAGCGCCGCCAGATTGCGCAAATCGTCCACACTAGACACACCGCCGGATGCGATCACCATGGCGTCGGTCCTGGCGCAGACGTCCTGCAGCAGGCGCAGGTTCGGCCCCCGCAGGGTGCCGTCCTTGCTCACGTCGGTGACCACGTAGCGCGGGCAGCCGTCCCGGTCCAGCCGGTCCAGCACGTCCCACAGGTCGCCGCCGTCCTTGGTCCAGCCGCGCGCCGACAGGCGATGGCCGGCGTCGGTGATCCGCACGTCGAGGCCGACCGCGATCTTGTCGCCGTACTCGCCGATCACGCGGGCGCACCACGCCGGGTCCTCGAGTGCCGCCGTGCCGAGGTTCACCCGCGCACAGCCCGTGGCCAGCGCGGCGGCCAGCGACTCGTCGTCCCGGATGCCGCCGGACAGCTCGACGTGCACGTCCAGCTTGGCGACCACCTCGGCCAGTTGCGCGTGATTCGAACCCCGGCCGAACGCGGCGTCGAGGTCGACAAGGTGCACCCACTCGGCGCCGCCGTCCTGCCACGCCACGGCGGCGTCGCGCGGGTCGCCGTAGTAGGTCTCCGACCCGGCGGCGCCCTGAATCAGCCGGACGGCCTTGCCATCCGACACGTCGACCGCGGGCAGCAGCGTGAAACTCACGGCGCCACCTTAACGGACTGACCTGTGTCAACCGACGACGGACTTGAGCCAGTTCTGCAATAGCTGAGCGCCGGCGTCGCCCGACTTCTCCGGGTGGAACTGCGTTGCACAGAGCGTGCCGTTTTCCACGGCGGCCACGAAATCCTCGCCGTGCTGGGCGTAGGCGACCAGTGGCGGCGCGATCGGGCCGGACGACGTCAGCTCCCACGTGCGGGCGGCGTACGAGTGTACGAAGTAGAACCGCGCGTCGGCCGGGATGCCCGCGAACAACAGGGAACCGGCCGGCGCTCGCACGGTGTTCCAGCCCATGTGCGGCAG
>DATBCR010000445.1:0-4811 GCA_036270375.1 Pseudonocardiaceae bacterium
TCCACAACACTGTGAGCTCCTCTACAGCGGAGTCATGGAGATACCAGCACGGTCGGATCACGTGGCCAAGTCGGTGGCGGTGCACCAATGAGGTCACGAACTGGTCCAGGTCGTTCCACGCCTTGAGCCGTTTGGTCCCGGAGAGGATAGCCCACTCGACAGTGGCTCCGTCGACGGAGTTCCCCTCGGTAGCCAGGGACGCGCTCGATTCGAGGTCGCGGATTCGGTCCGTGAGCTGGGCTTCCACTCGTTCGATGTATTGAACGAGGTAGTCAATGGTCTCTTGCTGCGTCTGGATCCGGCTCAGCAGGTGCGCGAGGTCATCGCTGTTGGCGTCCGGGCTCTCCTGCTCGGGGTCAGTCATGAGGTTCACTATATGACTGCGAGGGAAGGTCCCGGACCTGTCAGGCCCGGCCATCGTCATCGGGATGAGACAAGCCAACCCATAGATGAGATTCTGTAATGCCAACTGAGAACGGATAGACACCAGCGGCGCAGAATCAGTGAGAAAGTGCAATCAAGCATGAGAACCTGCGGCCTACGCGGACGGCCGGTAGAAACCGAGGAACGCGTCGCCTGCGTTCGAGGTACGCAGCGGCACGATGTGGCACACGTCGCCGGTGTGCGGCTCCTCGATCATCTTGCCGTCACCGAGGTACATCGCCACGTGGCCGCTCCACACCACGAGATCCCCGGGGGCCAGGTCCGATTCGGCCACCTTGGCACCCATGGTCTGCGCGTCGGCCAGCCGTGGGATGCCGATGCCGGCTTGCCCGTACGCCCAGTGCGTCAAGCCGCTGCAGTCCAGGCCCTGACCGGGCGTGTTGCCGCCCCACTGGTAGGGGACGCCCAACTGGGTGAGGGCGGCACGGACCGCGATGGCGGCACGTTCGTTCGGCGCGGACACCGTGCCCAGCCCGTTCGGCAGGTTGATCGTGGTGCCGCTGCCGAAACTGCTGGACGGCGGCGTGATGATCGGTTTACTCGGCGCCGGCCCGGTCCCGTTGCCACCACCACCCGACCCGCCGTCGCTGCCACCCGACCCGCCGCCGCTGTCCCGGCTGCCGAGTCCGCTGGCCCCCACCGATGACGGCGTCGTGCCGGTCTGCAGGCCCTGGATGACTTGGGACAGTTGCTGTTTCGCGGCGTCCACCAGGCTCGCCGCCTTCGCCGCGTACTGCGCCGCGAGTTGCTGCAACTGGGCCTGCGCGGCCAGTGCGGCACCGTTGTTGCCGTTCGCGCTGACCGTGTTCGCCGCCGCCAGCAGCGGTTGCGCCTTGGCCGCGAACTCGTCGATCAGCGACTGCACCCGATTGTGCGCGCTCGTCACGATGCCCAGCGCGGTACCGACCGTGTTCGCCGCCGAGCCGGCCGAGTTGGCCGCCGTGCCCAGGTTGTCGGTGACCTGCGGTGACGCCTGCCCGAACGTGTCCGCCCGGTCGCCGGTCCACGTAGCGGCCAGGTTGCCGCCGGCCTGCTGGTGCTGGGTGCGATAGTCGTCAAGCGTCCGTGCGGCCTGGTCGAGATCGGACTGGAGTTGGCCCGCCGAACCGCCCTGCACGGCCAGTTTGTCGCGGGCCTCGACCATCGGCTGTTCCAGTGCCGCGAGGCTGATTCCTGCCACAGAACGTTCCCCGTCCTCAGGTCGCCAGGCCGCGGAACCGGTCCGCCTTGTCCTGTTCGTCGAACGCGTAGTCGTTGTGTGCCACCGAAACCGCCGTGCCGAGGTCGGAAACGGTCGTCCCGGTGGCGCGCACGTGGTCGTGCAGTTGGCTGATGTGCGCGGACAGCGCGGTGTGCACGCCGGCCTCCTGGCCGACATCGCCGAACGCGTCCGCCGGCACGGACCGGTTGCCGGCCAGGTGGCTCGCCGCGACCGCGTGCACGTCATGCGCCAAGGTCGCCATCCGCGCCGCATAGTCCGTCAGCGCCGCCGGGTCGACCTGGAATCGTGGTCTGTCAGCCATCGGAAACCCTCCCGTCACGTCAGACTGATTGTGCCGGTGATCGGTTCCCGATGTGGGTCAGAAGTAGTTCAGTGCTTGCGCAGCCGCTCCTCGAACTTGTCCACCAGCGACTTCCACGCGCTTTCTTCCTTGTCGAACGGCGCACTCGGCGCGAGCCGGGTCGGGTCCGGCCGCAGCACGAACGACACCAGCCAGCCGAGGCTCTCGGACTGTGCGAGCGCGGTGTTCACGCTGTCGTCGCCGGCCCAGTCGGCCGCGTCGGACAGCAGTTCCACGGCCAGTTCGAGCTGCGTCGGGTCGACCGTGTCCGGGCCGTCGGAGATGTCGTCGGCGATGCCCGGCAGGACGTACGTGTTGCCGGGGTCGATCTCGACCTTCAGCGAGCCGTCGATGGCCGCATTGAGCACGTTCTGCCAGGTGACCACCTGGGCCAGGTCGTTGCCCTCCTCGTCGGCGCCCGCGTCGGCGACGTAGCGGGCCAGCGCCTTGGCCGAGCGGAACGTGTCGATCTTGCCGTCCGAACCGAGGAACAGCGGCTCGTCGTCGAGGTAGCAGCGCAGCGTGAAGTGCTCGGCGTCGGCCGTGATGATCTTGATCGGGTCGATGCCGACCTCGGCCCAGAAACCGAGCGGCTCCTCCTCGATTTCCTCTTCTTCCTCAAGTACGGACTCGGTTTCCGCGCTGTCGTCGGACGCCGCCTCGGCCGTGTCGTCGGACTCGGTTTCGTCGGCCGCGTCGTCGGACCCGGTGTCGGCCGCCTCGTCCTCATCGTCCTCATCGGACAGTTGGGCTTCCAGCTCGGCCAGCTCGACCTGCGCCGTCGCCAGCGCGGCCTCGTCGACGGCCGGCTCGGTCACCACCTCGTCGACGGCGTCGAGCACCTCGTCCCACTTCTCCGCGACCACCTCGGCCAGCTCGGTCCACAGGATCGCGCCCTCACGGCCGGAGAACGGCAGCGTGCCCTGCTCCAGCAGAGCGAAACCGGCGGCCGAGTCCAGGATCTCGTGCACCTGCTCCAGCTCGCACACATCGGCGAGCGACCGCACGATCGCCACGATGTCGGCGAGTTCGGACAGCACCCAGGTGTCCGGCTCCTCCGCGACCAGTTCCGGCACGCCGACCAGGTCGTACTGGTGGTCCTCGTCCGGGGTCAGCTCACCGACCGTCAGCGCCGGCACCACGTGCCATGCGGGATGGTCGGCCAGGTCGTGCTCGGTCTCGGTGCGCACGAAAGCGGCCAGCCGCGCCGTGTCCACGAAGCCGTAGAGGTCCTCCTCATGGCCGAGGAATGCCTCCCACTCCTCGCCGTCCTCCCGCCAGCGCGGCGCCCACAGCGTGACGACGTCACCCTGTGGCAGCCCCAGCTCGATCGGGACGATGTCCTGAGCCATGCGACCTCCCCGGCCACCCAAACTTCAGCTACTTCAGCAGGCACAACGGTGTCCGGCATCAAGGATGTTAGCCGGGGACCACGGAAGCCTACGGGGTCACGGCCACGCCACGATTCCGGGTCACATCGGCAAACGGCAAGGCCGATCCACCGGGTCCGACGTAGCGACGGTTACCGCACCCGACGTAGCGACGGTTACCGCGCCCGGCGCAGCGACCACGAGCGCAGATGGTGATACCCACGGACCGCGGTGGGCCGGCGCACGCGGAGTTGGTAGCGGTCGTCGTCGCGGAGCGCGTCGGCGAGTTCCTTGTCCACGAGCACGGTGCCCGGCCGGGCCAGCGCGGTCAGCCGGGCGGCCAGGTTCACCACCGAGCCGTACACGTCGCCGAAGCGGCTGAGCACCTGCCCGGACGCCATCCCGACCCGCAACGTGGGCAGTCCCCGCTCGGCACGGCCCGGATCGGCCAGCCGAAGCGCGATCTCGGCGGCGTCGGACGGCGTGTCCGCGACGAACAGCACCTCGTCGCCGACCGTCTTGACGACCCGGCCGTGGTGGCTCGCGATGGTCTCAGTCGCGTCCTTCTCGAACGCCTCCAGCAGGGCGGACAGCTCGTCGAGATCGGAATGCCGGGTGGTCATGGTGTAGCCGACGATGTCCGCGAAGCCGACCACGGATGTCTGCGTGGACAGCTCGTCGCCGGTCGCGGACAGCGCACGGCCGGTGGCGGCGGCCAGGTGCCGGCGCCACACATAGGACTGGAGGCCCTCGATCACCGGCAGCAGTCCCTCGGCGACGTCGGCGAGTTGGTCCGGTGCGGTGTTGAGGTCGCGGGTCCTGGCCAGCACTTCCTGGGCCTGCCAGTCGGCCAGCCGGGACAGCGGTTGGCTCAGGGCGCGCGCCACGGACGCCTCGTCGGCCTGTTCGACCAGGCCCGTGCCGACGAGCGCGTCCCAGACCCGCAGGGCGTCGACGTCGCCTTCGGTGAACACGGCTTCCTGGTCGTCCACCTCGGCGAAGCCCATCGCCATCCACAGCCGGCGGGCACGGTCCAGGCTGACGCCGGCCGCCTCGGTCACCTGGATCCGGTTGTACCTGCGGTCCCCGCCGAGCAGCGCACGTTCGATCTGGCGCTGGATCGGTTGGGGTGCCACAGGTTCGGCCATGTCGTCGTTACCGAACCGTGTGCACGATCAACACGTCGCAGCGGGCGTGCCGCGCCACGTCCGACGGCACCGAGCCGAGCAGCCGCCCGGCCAGCGTGTTCAGGCCGCGGTTGCCGACGACGAGCAGGTCCGCCCGGTGCTCGTCGATTGAACTCACAAGGGTATTGACCGGGTCGCCGCTGATCGCGCTGGTCACGATGTCAGTCGCGCCCGCGCTCGACGCCCGGTCGGCGGCGGTGCGCAGCGAGTCCTCGGCCGGCGTCGAGCCGACCACCTGGTAGGCCTCG
>DATBCR010000446.1:0-2181 GCA_036270375.1 Pseudonocardiaceae bacterium
CGTCAACGCGAAGGACACCGCGACCGGCAAGGAACAGGGCATGACCATCACCGGCGGGTCAGCCCTGCCCAAGGACGACATCGACCGGATGGTCAAGGACGCCGAGGCGCACGCGGACGAGGACAAGAGCCGCCGCGAGGAGGCCGAGGTCCGCAACCAGGCCGAAACCCTCGTCTACCAGACCGAGAAGTTCATCAAGGACAACGACGAGAAGGTCCCGTCCGAGATCAAGGACAAGGTCAACGTCGCCATCAAGGACGTGAACGAGGCGCTCAAGGGCACCGACATCAACGCGATCAAGTCCGCGGTGGAGAAGCTGTCCGTCGAGGCGCAGGCGATCGGCCCGGCCATGTACGGCGCACAGGGCGGCCAGGCATCCGATGGTGGTGACGCACCAGGCGGGGCCGCCGGCCCGAGCGCGAGCGGTGGCGCCGAGGACGTGGTGGACGCCGAGATCGTGGACGAGGGCGACAAGAAGTGACCATGCCGAACGGAGGACGGAGCGAGGATCCGGGCCACGGATCGCGGCCGGCGTCGGGCGAGGAGCCCCGCGTCGTGGTCCGCGACCGCCGGCGGATCGATCCCCAGACCGGCCAGGTTCGGCCCCCGGTCGTCGACACGGAGTCGGCGGCCGGGGAACCGCCCGGCCGGCCGGGCACCGACACCGAGTCTGGTAAGCCTGTCGACGACACGCCGACCGACGCACCGGGCACCGATGACCTGCGGGCCCAACTCGACGAGCGCACCGCCGACCTGCAGCGGCTGACCGCCGAGTACGCCAACTACCGCAAGCGGGTCGACCGAGATCGGGAGTCGGTCCTGGTGGCCGCCAGGGCGACGTTGGCCGGCGAACTGTTGTCCGTACTCGACGACGTCGAACGGGCCGCGGCGCACGGCGATCTCACCGGCGCGTTCAAGGCGGTGGCCGACAAGCTGGTGGCCACGCTGCAACGGGCCGGCCTGGCGCCGTTCGGCCAGCACGGCGAGCCGTTCGACCCGTCCGTGCACGAGGCCGTGCAGCACGACACGTCGCCGGACGTGCCCGGCCCGACGGTGACCGCGGTGTTGCGCCGTGGCTACCGGCTCGGCGACCGGGTGCTGCGGGCGGCACTCGTCGGGGTGACGGACCACGAACCGGCACCGGAACCTGAGCCGGCCGATGGTGATCATCACGGCGGCTCACTGGACGACACGGCGGAGCCGGTCAACGGTGACGCCGTCGATTCCGACGCCGTTGATTCTGACGGTGCGGCAGCGCACTGAACCCGATTAACGGCGGAAGGGAGGGGACGCTCGGTGAGCGCGAGGGACTGGATAGACAAGGACTTCTACCGTGAGTTGGGCGTCTCCTCCGACGCCTCCGCGGACGAGATCAAGAAGTCGTACCGCAAGCTGGCCAGGGAACTGCACCCGGACGCCAACCCTGGCGACCCGACCGCGGAAACCCGCTTCAAGTCGGTGTCCGAGGCCTACGGCATCCTGTCCGACACCGAGAAGCGCAAGCAGTACGACGAGGCACGCCGCCTGTTCGGTGGCGGCGCTTTCCGGCCCGGCGCGGGCGGATTCGGCGGTGGTACCGGCGGATTCGACCTCGGCGACCTGTTCGGCACCGGAGCCGGCGCACAGTCCGGCGGTGGCGGGCTCGGTGACCTGCTCGGCGGCCTGTTCAACCGCAACCGCGGTGGCGGCCCGGCGGCCGCGAACCGGGCCCGGCGCGGCCAGGACGTGGAAACCGACATCCGGATCGACTTCGCCGAGGCGGTACACGGCGCGACCGTGCCGCTGCGGCTGTCCAGCCCGGCGACCTGCGACACCTGTCACGGCTCCGGCGCCAAACCGGGCACGTCGCCGCGCACCTGACCGACCTGCAACGGCAACGGACTCGTTACCCGCAACCAGGGTGCGTTCGCGTTCAGCGAGCCGTGCGCCGACTGCCGGGGCACCGGCCGGATCGTGGACTCGCCGTGCCCGGACTGCGGCGGCACCGGCACCAACACCAAGGTTCGGCCACTGACCGTGCGCATCCCACCCGGTGTGGACGACGGCCAGCGCATCCGGGTGGCTGGCAAGGGCGAGCCGGGCGGCAACGGCGGGCCGAACGGCGACCTGTTCGGCACCGGAGCCGGCGCACAGTCCGGCGGTGGCGGGCTCGGTGACCTGCTCGGCGGCCTGTTCAACCGC
>DATBCR010000447.1:0-14106 GCA_036270375.1 Pseudonocardiaceae bacterium
GCGGTCTAGAGTATGGAGATGCCGACCCCGAAGCCGTTGCCCGTGGTGCTGACCGACACCGAACGTCAGGTGTTGCAGGGCTGGACTCGTCGCCGCACTACCGCTCAGGCGCTGGCGCTGCGATCCAGGATTGTGTTGGCGTGTACCGAGAATGCCACCAATGGGCAGGTCGCCGAAGCGTTGGGTATCTCCCGCAACACGGTCAGCAAGTGGCGCAACCGGTTCGTGGCCGCCCGCCTGGAGGGGCTGTCCGACGAGCCCCGGCCCGGTGCTCCCCGCACGATCACCGATGAGCAGGTTGAGCAGGTCATCGTGAAGACCTTGGAAGAAGCACCGTCCCGGGCCGACACCCACTGGTCGACCCGCTCGATGGCGGCCGCGACCGGCATGTCGCAGACCGCGATCTCCCGGATCTGGCGGGCGTTCGGCCTCAAACCACACCTGGTAGACACCTGGAAGCTGTCCACCGACCCACAGTTCATCGACAAGGTCCGTGACGTGGTCGGCCTCTACCTCGACCCACCGGAGAACGCGCTGGTCCTCGCGGTGGACGAGAAAAGCCAAATGCAGGCGTTGGACCGGACGGCCCCGATCCTGCCGATCATGCCCGGCACCCCGGCACGGATGACCCACACCTACATCCGCCACGGCACGACCAGCTTGTTCGCCGCGTTGGACATCGCCAGCGGCTCGGTGATCGCCCAGCATTATCGCCGGCATCGGCACCAGGAGTTCCTGCGGTTCCTCAAGACCATCGACGCCGCGGTACCCGCCGACCTGGAGTTGCATCTGATCTGCGACAACTACGCCACGCACAAGACCGAGGTGATCACCAGGTGGCTGGTGCGTCATCCCCGGTTCCATCTGCACTTCACGCCGACCAGTTCGTCCTGGCTGAACTTGGTGGAGCGGTGGTTCGCCGAGTTGACCCGCCGCAAGCTGCGGCGATCCGCCCATCGCAGTGTGGTCGAACTCGAAACCGATGTCCGCAAGTGGATCAACGAGTGGAACGCGGACCCGAAGCCGTTCGTGTGGACCAAGACAGCCGACCAGATCCTCAACACCCTGGCCGCCTACTGTCAACGAATCAACAACTCAGGACACTAGTACAGTCTGCAACTGTTCAATCGACTCCCGAACTCCAGGCGCCGCGTTTCGGCAGCTTGAGCGGAAATGGAAACTTCTGGCCCTCAACTGGCGGCGCCCGGGCCGGCGTATTTGACGTCGGCGGCGCCCCGAATGGCGTCAAGTACCTCGTCCACAGTGAACAGCTTCGTGGTGGACACCGATTCGAACGAACCGGAGGCGGCCACCTTGGTGATCACGTCGACCGCCACCGCGTCGTTCGGGAGTTCGGCGAGGATATAGACGTCGGCATCGCCGAACGCGTACCAGTAGCCGTGCAGCTTGCCACCGATGGATGCGAAGACCGGCTCCAGTACCTTGCGGCGGTCCTCCAGGTTCTCGATCAGGTGCGACCAGGTCGCTGCGGTGAAGGCGAACTTGACCAGGTACATGCTCATGGCCGATCCCCGGTACTCGGTGTGGGTGTGTGGCTACTGCTCATTGTGGGCGTGTTCACTCTGCCTCGTCTGGTCTATCCAGTCACGCTTCAAGCTGGTTCAGCGCACAAAATCGGAAGATGACGACAAGGCAGAAGATGAACGTACGAGTGCGCGGGCGGTTTCGGGGCCGCCCGCGCACTCGCCGTTCGGAATCAGGCGTAGATTCCGAACTCATACAGGGAGTAGCCGAACGTGGTCCCGCGAGCCGTGCCGAGCATGCGCACGTAACGCCCGGTACCGCTGACGTCGAAGTCGTCGACGCCGCCGGTACCCGTGGTCGTGGTGTGGATCGTGGTCCAGTTGGTGTTGTCGGTCGACGTCTGGATCTGGTACGCCTTGCCGAAAGCCGACTCCCATACCAACTGGATGTGCTTGATCGCGGTCACCTGCCCGAGGTCCACCTCTATCCATTGTGGATCGCTCCAGTCGCTCGCCCAGCGCGTGGTTGTGTTGCCGTCGGTCGCGTTGGACGGTGGGAACGGTGCGCCGTTTCCGGTGGCCTGGAAGGATGACGCGGTGGTCGGCTTGCCGAGCGCGACATTCGTTCCGTTGACCGGCGGCGGTACCACCTTGAA
This sequence comes from Pseudonocardiaceae bacterium, assembly GCA_036270375.1. Classification (GTDB taxonomy): domain Bacteria; phylum Actinomycetota; class Actinomycetes; order Mycobacteriales; family Pseudonocardiaceae; genus DATEPR01. The sequence goes on from DATBCR010000447.1 coordinate 2,141, forward strand.
CGAGCGCGTCTCGATCCCGACGTTGCCGTGGCCGTCGTAGACGTACACGTACACCTTCCACACGCCGAGCTGATTGGGCGCGGTGACCGTGAACGTGCTGGGCCCGGTCTGGGTGTACGACGCGTACCGCAGGCCGGTGTTGCCGTCGACGTACTTGCTGGTGAACATCAGGTTGTAGCGCAACGGATCGCCGTTCGGATCGGTCACGCCGACGTTCACCGTGAACTGGCCGCCGGCCGGCACGGTCGTGGTGTTGGACAGCGTCAGACCGCTGATCACCGGCGGAGTATTGGCGGGCGCGGCGCCGCCGTAGACCTTCGCGACCTGGTAGTACGACAGCCGCTTCCAGCCGCCGGTCACCAGGTTGAACCAGACGCCGCCGAAGTCGTTCTCGTTGCCGTAGTTGAACAGTGTCGCACCGAGCGCCACGCCCGCGTGCCCGGTGATACAGCCCCACGCGCTGGCGTAGCCCGCTGCCTGCTGCTGGTCGGTCGGCTCGGTCGGCACGCCGTTGGCGTCGTTCGGCACTTCCCACTCGCCGGCCTCACCGGATTCGGTCACGATGTAGGGCTTGGTGAAACCGCCGTTGATCCAGTCCTGGCGGACATTGCACACCGCGCCGTACGAATTCACCGCGTACAGGTCCAGGTCGGGTGTATTGGCCTTGTAGTACGGCCATGCGCCGGTCCAGGCGTCCGTCGACGTGACGGGGTGATTCGGGTCGGCGGCGTGGATCGCCTGCGTGACCTGCTCGACGTACTGCGCGTACGCGTTGCGCTCGGCTTGCAATTGTGTGCCGGAGTACGTGTTCTGCAGAGTGAGCAGCACCTCGTTGCCGACGTCCCACATCAGCACGGCCGGATTGTTCTTGTAGGTGTTGACCCACTGGACGATCGTGTTCAAAGTTGTCGTCTTGTAGTTGGTGTCGTTGACGTAGTCGGTGCCCTGGTTGAGCCAGAACCCGTTGACCACCTTGATGCCGTAGGCCGCCGCCGCGTTCAACAGCGGTAGCGACGTCCCGTCGGTGCCCCACGTGCGCACCGTGTTCACACCCATCGACGTGAGGTCCGGCATGTGCGCCAGCGCGGTGTCGGACGACGGGCCGAACGTCACGCCCTTGATCTGGTACGGCGCCCCGTTCACCGAAAGACCCCAGTTGCCTTGGCTGCCGGTGACTTTGACGACGCTCGCGCCACCCGGCACCGGTGGTGTCGTCGCGGCCGGCGGGGGAGCGCCGGTGGTCTGGAACACGCCGAGCGAGCCGACACTCAGCGTGCCGCCGGACGTGGTCCGCAGGCCCGGCGAGGTGCAGCCGCACACCGTGTTCGGGTACGCGCCGCCGATCGCCAGGTCCAGTTCGATGAAGAAGCCGTGGTCGATCGCGGCCTGCCAGGTGCCGACGCCGACCTGGCTTTCCTTGACCTGCCATACTTGTAGGCCGTCGAAGTAGAAGCGGATCTGTTCGTCGCTCGTAGTGCGGTCGATGACCTCCGAGTAGGTGTGGTAGCCGGTCTGGCAGCCCGCGCACGTGCTCAGGCCGCTCGTCATCGCGGTGAACTCGGCGCAGTTGCCGCCCGGCGCGGTGCCGCAGTGCACGGTTTCCGACGACGCGCCGCGGCCGTTGACGTCCTCCATGATGTCCGTCTCGCCCACCGACGGCCACGCCGCGACGTTGCCGCGATAGCCAGCGCCGAACGTGCGGAACACCGGCCAGTAGCCAAGACCGTTGCCAGGGCTCGGCTGCTGGATCGACGCGCTGATCATCAGCTGGCCGCCGGCCGGCGCCGCGAAATCGCTGCGCTGCGTCTCCACCCGGCCGGATGTCCAGGCGCCGTTGGTGTTCAGCGCCGTGATGTTCAGGTGGCCCGCGCCGTCGAGGGCCACGTTGTTGGTCGAGTTCGTCATCGTCTCGACCTCGCCGGTGCCCCAGTTGGCCGGGCCACCCGGGTAGCCGGTGCCGGTGTCGGTGATCCAGTTCGCGGCCGCCGGCGCGCTGCCGGCCGGACCGGCGAAGTTGTCGTTCCACACCGGGGTCCAGTTCGGCGGTGGCGGCGGGTTCGTCGTGGTACCACCGGATCCCTGCGTGCCGTAGACCTGGAACTCGAACAGTGAATAGCCATAGCCGGTGCCGCGTGCGGTGCCGTACATCCGGACATAACGATCCGTACCCGAGACGGCAAGGGTCTGGGTGCCGCCGGTACCCGCCGTGGTGGCGTAGACGCTGGTCCATGTGGTGGCGTCGGCGGAGACCTGGATCTGGAACGCCGACGCGTACGCCGCCTCCCACTGCAGGATCACCTGGCTGATCGTCGACGTGGCGCCGAGGTCGACCTGGAGCCACTGCGGGTCGCTGAACGCGCTGGACCACCGGGTGGTCGAGTTGCCGTCCACGGCCGCCGACGCGGGGAACGCGGCCGACTCGGTGGACGACGCCGTGACCGGCTTCCCTTGGGACAGCAATGTTTGCGCTGCTGCTTGGACGAGGCCGGCGTTGGCGACGATCGTGTACGCGGCGGCGAGACAGCACGCGATCACGATCGCGGCGACGAGTTGCGGGGAGCGACGGGGGCTCCGGCGCGTCGAACCGCCGGAGGAGATGGCCGGCATGGCGTTCTCCAGCTTCATTGGTGGACAGCGGCGGGGTCAGGCGCCGACGAGTCAGAGAGCGCTCTCCAACATGTGATGGGGAGCATCACACCGCACTTCGCCGCTGTCAAGGCCGCGGCGGTTCCGCAACATTGGCGCTTTAACAGTAGCCACAACGGGTTCGCCAAACATCGGCCTTGACGGTCCGGTCGGGTCGGAGCACTGTGTAGAACAATTGAGAGCGCTCTCTAAAGAGGAGGCCGACGGTGGACCACGACCCGGGGACCGACCTGAGCGTCCTGGTCGCCAAACTCGGCCTGGAACAGAAGGTTCGACTGCTGGCCGGCGCCTCGCCGTGGCGCACCTACGACGAGCCGGCGATCGGCCTGCGTGCCATGGTCATGTCCGACGGCCCGGTCGGTGTCCGAGGCGAACACTGGGACGAGCGCGACACGTCGCTCGCGCTGCCGTCGCCGACCGCGCTGGCCGCGACATTCGACGAGGACCTGGTGCGACGGCTCGGCGGCGTGCTGGCCGCCGAGGCCCGCCGCAAGCACGTGGACATCCTGCTCGCCCCGATGCTGAACCTGCACCGCTCGCCGGTGGCCGGCCGGCACTTCGAATGCTTCTCGGAGGACCCGCTGCTGACCGCGCGGATCGGCGCCGCCTACATCACCGGCGTGCAGGCCGGCGGTGTAGCGGCGACGGCGAAGCACTACGTGGCCAACGACTCCGAGACCGAGCGGCTCACCCTCGGCGTCCGGGTCGACGACGCCACCCTGCACGAGGTCTACCTCGCGCCGTTCGAGGCGGCCGTCGACGCGGGCGTGTGGGTGGTGATGTCCGCGTACAACGCGATCGGCGGCGTGACGATGACCGAACATCCGCTGCTGCGCGAGCCGTTGAAGGGCGGTTGGGCGTTCGACGGGGTCGTGGTGTCCGACTGGGGTGCCGTCCGCTCGGTGATCCCGTCCGCCCGCGCCGCCCAGGACCTCGCCATGCCCGGCCCCGGCCCGTGGGGCGACGAACTGCTCGCCGCGGTTCGGTCCGGTGACGTGACCGAGTCGGCGATCGACGAGAAGGTGCTGCGCCTGCTCCGCCTCGCCGAACGGGTCGGCGCGCTGAACGGATCCACCCGTGCACGATCCGATGTGGACGGTCAGAGTCGAGCGCTGCTTCGCCGCACTGTGGCCGCCGGGTCAGTGCTGGTGCGCAACGAGAACAACCTCCTGCCACTGTCCACAAGTGACAAAAGCATCGCGGTACTCGGGCCCAACGCGGCGGCCACCCGCATCCTCGGCGGTGGCAGTGCCGGCCTGTTCCCTGCGGCCGTCGTGTCGCCACTCGCGGGCATCTGCAGTGCCGTCGACGGCCGCGCCGAGGTCCGCTACGCCGCCGGCGTGTACATCACCGACACGCCGGCGCCGCTGCACACCGGCAACGCCCGCGACCCCCGGACCGGCGAGCCCGGCGTCCTGCTTCGCCTGCTGGACAACGCAGGCACGGAGATCCACGCCGAACACCGCATGACCGGCCGCATCCTGGAACCGGCCGCAGGCGAAATGGCCGGCGTCGCGGCCGTCGAGGTACGGGCCGTGCTGCGACCCGACGTCACCGGCCGCTGGCGGCTGGCCGTCACCGGCATCGGCCGGCTCACCCTGACCGCCGACGGCGACACCGTCTTCGACGACACGATCGCCGAGGACACCGGCGACCCGGCCGTGGTGAACGTGGCGCCGCCGTCCCGCCCGCTCGGGCTGGACCTGGTCGCCGGCCGTGACGTCGAACTGGTGCTGCGCCGCCAGTTGTCGCCTGACACCGGTTGGGTGGTCGCACTGGCCGCCGAGCCGCCCCGGCGCGAGTCGGCCGACGAACTCGCCGCCGCCGTGGCGTTGGCCCGCGACAGTGACGTCGCGATCGTGGTCGTCGGTACGACGGAGGAGTTCGAGAGCGAGGGGTTCGACCGCACCACGCTCGCGCTGCCCGGCGACCAGGACGCGCTCGTCCGCGCCGTCGCCGCCGTGAACCCGAGAACGGTCGTCATCGTGAACGCGGGCGGCCCGGTGCTGCTGCCGTGGCCTGAAGTGCCGGCCGTGCTGCTGAGCTGGTTTCCCGGTCAGGAAGCCGGCGACGGGCTGGCCGACGTGCTGTTCGGCCGATGCGAGCCCGGCGGCCGCCTACCGACCACCTGGCCGGCCGCCATCGAGGACGTGCCGGTGTTGTCCACCACCCCGGTACTCGGCGTCCTCGACTACGCGGAAGGCCCGAACATCGGCTACCGGGCGTGGATCGGGGCCGACGCGGAGCCCGCGTACTGGTTCGGCCACGGTCTCGGCTACACCACGTGGACCCACGAACGGGTGGTCGTGCCGGCGAGCGTCGAGGCCGGCCGGCCGTTCACGGTGTCCGTCCGGGTGCGCAACACCGGCCGGCGTGCCGGGCGCGAGGTGGTCCAGGTCTACCTGACCCGGCCGGGTTCCGCCGTCACCCGACCGGCGAGATGGCTGGCCGGTTTCGCGGCCGCCGTCGCCGCGCCGGGGGAGACCGTCGAGGTCGACGTCGAGGTGGCACCGCGTGCGGTCCAGCACTGGTCGACCGCCGATGGCGCGTGGCGCACCGAGCCGGGCGAGTTCGAGGTCTACGTCGGGCGCAGCGCAGGCGACCTGACCCTGCGCGCCACCACCACCGTAACCGGCGACGATGGTTCGCTCGCAAGCTCGCTCACGCCGATTCCCGCACCACCAACGTAGGTTCGAAGATGACCGAGGTGATCCGCCGGTCCGGGTCCTCGATGTGCGCCAGCAGGAGACGCGCCATCTCGGCGGCCATGTCCTCGACCGGCTGGCGGACCGTGGTGAGCGGGGGACGGCAGCCGCGGGCCGCGCTGCTGTCGTCGAAGCCGATCACGGCGACGTCGTCCGGCACCCGGCGGCCGTGCTCGCGCAGCACGGCGACGGCGCCCTGGGCCATCAGGTCGTTGCCGACGAAGATGCCGTCCACGTCCGGCTGTTCGGCCAGCAGCCGTTCCATCGCCCGCTCGCCACCCTGATGGGTGAAATTGCCCTCGACACATCCCACGAACGGGAAGCCGTGCCGCGCCATCGCGTCCCGGAAGCCGACCAGCCGGTCGTTCCCGGCCGGCACGTCCAGCGGACCCGAGATGGTGGCGATCCGCCGGCAGCCCCTGGCGACCAGGTGGTCCGCGGCCAGTTTCGCGCCGTCCCGGTGGGCGACGTCGACGTAGCTGACCTGGGCCGGCCGGGTGGGCCGGCAGAACAACACGGTCGGGATGGCGGCCTCGGTGAGCTGCTTCGGCAGGTCGTCGTCCGGGAAGATGGAGTGCAGCAGCACGCCGTCCACGTGGTCCTGCCGCAGGTGGTTGATCAGCCCGGCGCGCGCGGCCGGCGTGTCGACCAGCATCAGCACCGGGTGCACGCCGTGCGGCCGCAGCCCGCCGACGACGCCGCTGACCACCCGACCGAAGAACGGGTCGTTGAAAACGGTGCCGGGGAACGGATCGGTCTGGCCGTGCCGTTCCGGTTCGGAGACAACCAGCGCGACCGTGCCGGTGTGCCGGGTGACCAGGGACCGGGCCGCGCGGTTGGGCACGTAGCCGGTGGCCTCGATGGCCCGCTCGACGCTCTCCCGCATCTCCGGGTCGACGTTGCGGACCCCGTTGACGACGCGGGACACGGTCGCCCGGGACACGCCGGCCACCCGCGCGACGTGTTCCAGCGTGGGTGGCCGGGAGGACGGCCGGCTGATGCTCATGGTTGCCTTTGTAGCACGCACGAGAGCGCTCTCCGTTCGGAATCGGCCCAAGTCACCTTTTCCGGCGGGAGAACGCTCTCCGACAGCGGTGCTAATGGTGGAACGCGTGCGCCCTGTGGTGTGCCGGGGGGATGGCGGGTTGTGGGCTGGCCGCCAGGTGTTCGACGTGCCGGCGGATGTCGGCCAGCAGCATCGACGCGAGGTCCATGCTCAGGCCGGGGCGGACCACGATGCGCATGATCGCCACGTCCTCCAGGTCCGCCGGCAGTGTGTACGCGGGCACCTGCCAACCGTTCTGGCGCAGCCGGTCGGACAGGTCGAACACGGTGAAATTCGTGATGTCGTCGCGCAGTGTGAAGCCGAAGACCGGCAGATCGCTGCCGTCGGAGAGCAGTTCGAACTCCTCGATCTTGCCGATCTCGCCGGACAGGTACATCGCGACGTCCTGGCAGGCCTGCTGCAGGCGCCGGTAGCCCTCGAAGCCCAGCCGCAGGAAGTTGTAGTACTGGGCGGCGACCTGTGCGCCCGGGCGGGAGAAGTTCAGCGCGAACGTGGCCATGTCGCCGCCGAGCACGTTCACCCGGAACACCAGGTCCTCCGGCAGCGCTTCGGCGTCCCGCCAGATGATCCAGCCGACACCGGGGTAGACAAGCCCGTACTTGTGGCCGGACACGTTGATCGACTGCACCCGCGGGATTTGGAAGTCCCACACCAGCGCGGGTTGCAGGAACGGGGCGACGAATCCGCCGGACGCCGCGTCGATGTGCAGCGGCACGTCCACACCGGTCGTCGCGGCCAGTCTGTCCAGTTCGGCGGCGATCTCGGCGACCGGGTCGTAGCGTCCGTCCTCAGTGGACCCGAGCACGGCGATGACACCGATGGTGTTCTCGTCGCACATGGCGGCGACGCGGGGGCCGTCAAGGCTCATGTGTTCGAAGGTCATCGGCACCATGCGTGGCTCCACGTCCCAGTACCGGCAGAACTTCTGCCAGCACACGTGCACGTTGGTGCCCATCACCAGGTTCGGTCGGTCGGTGGCCAGGCCGGCGGCTCCGCGCCGCTCCCGCCATCGCCATTTCAGTGCCATTCCGCCGAGCATCACCGCCTCGCTGGAACCCGTGGTGGAACAGCCGGTCGCCTCCGGATCGGCGGCATGCCAGAGGTGCGCGAGGATGTTGACGCAGCGCCGTTCCAGTTCCGCGGTCTGCGGATATTCGTCCTTGTCGATCATATTCTTGGCAAGGCAGTCCGCGATCAACTGGCCGGCCTGCGGTTCCATCCAGGTGGTGCAGAACGTGGCCAGATTCTGCCGTGCGTTGCCGTCCAGGATCAGTTCGTCACGGATGACCGCGAGCGCGGTGTCGGCGGGCATCGGATTGTCCGGCATCCGGTGCCGTGGCACACCGGCGAAACTGCCGGCGTTGGCGTACAACGGATTGACGTTGAGTTCGTCGACGTAGCTGTTCGCGTGGGAACTCCGATGTAACGGTGACATGGCTGTCGCCTGTCTTCCTCGCGGAGGGTAGTTGGACAGCACAGCACCGTAACAGGCAAAGAGCCTATGGGTGTTCCGCCGATCGAGTTAGCAGGGCGCGGCCGATCGGGTTCATTCCGTCCGGGCTATTTCCGATTGACAAATCATTGACATTCGATCGAGTCTATTGCGGAACCGTCAGGTCGACCGGTGGTCCGGCCCGAGGATCTGCGCGATCAGCGGGCGCACGAGACGCGTCACGTTGCGGGTGGCCGCCGCCGGGTCGGCGGACGGCGAGACGGCGTGGCTGATCGCCAGCCGGACCAGCGAGTCCGCGAGCAGTTCTGCGTCGGCGAGGCCGACCTGCGGCCACACCTGCATGATCAGCTTGGTGATCCGGTCGTCCGCGATGGCGCAACCGAGATTCGTCAGCAGCCGGATGAGCTGGCCGTCCTCGGCGTCGGCGACGATGATCCGGATCACCGGCTCGTCCGACGCCAGCTTGAGGAACAGGCCGAACGCGGCGTGCACGGCGGCGTCCGGATCGTCGGCGTGCGCGCGCACGGCGTGCTCGACCTCGGTGACCAGGTTCTCGATCTCGCGCGTCACGTACGCCTCGACCAGCGTCTGGCGGGAGCCGAACTCGTTGTAGACGGTCTGCCGGCTCACGCCCGCGATGTCGGCGACGTGCGCCATCGTGGTCGCCGACCAGCCGCGCGTGCGGGCCAGCCGGTCCACGGCCGCGATGATCGTGTCGCGCAGAAGTTGGCGCGCCGCCTCGGGATACGGGGTCGTCGGCACGTCAGGGCCGGGGCTCGGGGTCCGGGTCTGCGACGAAGTCGACCTTCTCCCGGACGCCGCAGTCCGGGCAACACCAGTCACCTGGCACCTCCGCCCACGGCGTGCCGGCCGGGAAGCCCTCCCTCGGCTCGCCGCGTTCCTCCTCGTAGACGTAGTCGCAGACCTCGCACCGAAACCTGCTCAACCCGCCTCCACCCACGTCGTGACCGGTCCGGATCCATGCTAGGCCGCCGATGCCTCCCGCGTTGCGCCGTACCGCGCGAGCACAGCGGCGCGCTTGCGCGGGTGGATGTTCACCTTGGTGATATCGCCGTCGTAGTGCGCGAGCACCCGCTTGTCCATCACATGGCGCCACAGCGGCGGGAAGTAGGCGAGCACGATCATCGACGCGTAGCCGCTCGGCAGTTGCGGCGACTCGTCGAAGTGCCGCAGTGCCTGGTAACGGCGGGTCGGGTTGGCGTGGTGGTCGCTGTGCCGCTGCAGCTGGTACAGGAACAGGTTCGTCACGAGGTGGTTGTTGTTCCAGCTGTGCCGTGGGTTGACCCGTTCGTTGCGGCCGTTGGGCAGCACCTCGCGCAGCAGGCCGTAGTGTTCGAGGTAGTTCACGGCTTCCAGCAGGCTGAACGCGAACACCGCCTGCAGCACCAGGTACGGCAGGATGCCGACGCCGAACAGGACGATCAGCACGGCCCACAGCACCACCGTCATCGCCCACGCGTTGAGCACGTCGTTGCGCGGGCTGATGGTGTGCTTTCCCATGCGGCGCAGGCGATTGCGCTCCAGCCGCCACGCGTTGCGCAGGCTGCCGGCGACGGTGCGCGGCCAGAACGCCCAGAACGACTCGCCGAGCCGGCTGGACGCCGGGTCCTCCGGTGTGGCGACGCGGACGTGGTGGCCGCGGTTGTGCTCGATGAAGAAGTGGCCGTACCCGCTCGGCGCGAGCGCGACCCGGGCGAACCAGCGCTCCAGGTGGGCCTTCTTGTGCCCCATCTCGTGTGCGGTGTTGATGGCGATCCCGTTGAGCGAGCCGAGGGTGACGGCGATGCCGAGCTTGTCGATCACATGCAGGCCGCCGCCGTGCCGAGTCATCAGCCAGAACCCGGTGAACAGCGCGATGTACTGCAACGGCAGGAAAGCGTAAGTGACGAAACGGTAGTACCGGTCCCGTTCCAGCCAGGCGACGATCTCGTCGGGTGGGTTGCTCGGATCGTCGCCGATGAGCCGGTCCAGGGTGGGGATGATGACGTAGACGAACAGCGGGCCCATCCACCAGAACAGCCCGAATCCGGTGAGGGTCACCAGCCCCCAGCCGATGAACAGGAACGACGGCACGATGGCGCCGAGCAGCCAGAGGTACCGCTTGCTGTCGCGCCAGTGGGGGCGTTCGGCCGTGCTGATCGACGCCCGTCCGGACAGGGGTCCCTCACGCATCTCGCCACCTCGCCTCGTTGACAGTCACCAGCCGCTCGTCTGTACGGTATACACGATGGCGTTATTTGTAAAGTGATCGTTTGACACTATCCCCTCCGTGGTCCCGCCAGTACTGCGCCGTCACCCGTATGGACGGTTAATTCGCATCTGTGCGACATGCATTGTAGACGCGTTGTCCTGTTCCTAGACTCTGCTGGCCGGGTGGGTCCAGAAATTCCATTTGAGGCACCCATGGGAATGAGGGCGAAATGCACCGAAGATCTGCTGGCAGCACGCTGCGCGTCGGCGCCGTACTGGCCGCCGGCGTCGCCGTTGTGGCACTCAGCGTTGGTACACCTGGACTTGCCGGCGCCGCGCCGGCCGCGCCGAATGTCACATCCGTGCTGAGCAAGAATGTCCAAGATGTGTCCAGTCCTGGCGCCAACCCGGTCAATCACGGCGACACCATGAATTGGGTGGTCGGCTATACCGACAACGGTCCGGCTGGTCCGTCGTCGGCCAGTATCACCGATTCCGTTGGCGCCGGCCAGACGTATGTGCCCGGTTCGCTCCAGGTGCCGCCGGGCTGGACCCCGTCCTGGTCGACCGACGGCACCACCTTCCAAGGCACCGACCCGGGTGCCGGCACGGTCGCGGTGCGCGCCACGAATCCGGGCGCACGGCAGGGCGGCACCAACCTGGCCGACATCCTGCTGGCCCCGGTGCAGCCGACGGCGACATCGACCGGCGGCGACGGCTACAGCCCGATCGTGCACCGCGCGCCGTCCGGCGACATCCAGGCCTGGAACATGTTCCACCACCTGTTCGCGGCCGCGCCCAAGGTGGTCTGCTCCGACCTGACCACCGGCGCGCCGTGTGCCGGCGGGCCGTGGCCCCGGCCGGTCAACACCGCGCCAGGACCGCTCGGGTCCGGCTCGACGGGCGATATCGCGAGCACGCTGACGCCGCAGTACGTGCAGGATCCCGGCCGGCCCGGTGTCGTCTACTACGCGGGCGTCACGGCGAGCGCGATCGGCGTCGGCTGCCTCGACATGAACGCGCAGGCCAACTGCGGGTTCTTCCCGTTGGCCCCGACAAGTGCGGCCAACGGCCTGGCAGGCCTGGTCACCACCGGCGGCAACCTGTACGGCGTCGGCGGCGACGGGCGAGTGGTGTGCCTGACCATCGCGTCCCAGGCGCCGTGCCCCGGCCAGCCCTACCCCGCCATCGTGCCGGCGAACCACAACGTGCCGAACGGGCTCTACATGGGTTCGATGGCGCTGGTCGGCGGCAAGGTGTTCGCGTCGTCGGCACCGGCCGGTGGCACGCCGGTGCTCGGCTGCTTCGACCTGGCCACCGCCACCACGTGCGCTGGTTGGACCGCGCCACAGGCGATCGGGCCGGCCGGCTCGACGACGTACGACGCCTACACCGCGTACGACACGGCTGGCAACCCGGTCGGCGCGTGCGCCACCACGGTCGGCAACCCGACGTCGATCGCAACCTGTTACACCACGGCCGGCGCCCCACTGGCCGCGCCGCCGGTGTTCGCTGCGCTGGCGGCCGGACAGTTGGTGTTCGACCCGGAAACGGTGCTGTCACCGGACGGCCACACCCGGAGCTACTTCGGCATCTGGGGCGGCGCGGACGCCGGCGCCACGGTCTGCTACGACTGGACAACGGCGGCCGCGTGCTCGGGATTCCCGTTCCCGAACGGCCATCCGAACGCCAACGGCGGCGTGACGCGGGACTACGGCTACTCGTACGACCCGATCACCCGGTGCCTGTTCGGTCTCGGTGACGCCGGCATCCTGTTCTCCGAGGACCCGACCACGGGCGCTTCTCCGTGTATCCACAGTGGAGCGTCGGTCAGCCTGACACCGGGCGGGTTCTACTGTGACGGCCTGTCCGGGCACATCCACTC
>DATBCR010000448.1:0-4232 GCA_036270375.1 Pseudonocardiaceae bacterium
GGTAGTCGTCCGCGCCGATGCCCAGCCCGTCCACCCGGTCCTCGATGGTGGCGGCGGCGGTGAGCATCAGGACCCTGGCGCGCCCACCGCCGGCGATCAACGCCCGACACACGTCGTCACCGTGCACCTTGGGCAGGTCCCGGTCCAGCACGATCACGTCGTAGTCGTGTATCGAGCCGCGTTCCAGCGCCTGGTCCCCGTCGAACGCCAGGTCAACGGCCATGCCCTCGCGCCGCAGCCCGGTGGCCACCGTCTCGGCGAGTTCGACATGGTCCTCCACGATCAGCACACGCACCAGCATCAGCCTCCTCGGCCCGTGGTTACACCGGGGTAACAGCGCTCGTTCCCACCGGGTAACCATGGTCGGCGTAGCACTATCGCCATGTTCACATTTCGATCGTCATTACGGGCCGCGATTGTGCTGATCGCGCTGTGTTGCGCGGGCTGTGCGGCCGCGCCGTCCGGGCCGGGTGTGGCCGCGCTCGGCTCGAGCCCGACGTCCAGCGCGGCGGCGAAAGCCTCGTCGGACAACGGGTTCGACCAGATGCTGGCGTTCTCGGCGTGCATGCGCTCGCACGGCGTCAAGGACTTCCCCGACCCGACCCGCGACGGCACTGGCGGTGGCGGCGCCAGCCTGCGAATCCAGGGCGGTTCCGGTTCCGACCTCAGCCCCGGTTCGGCCGTGTTCCAGGCCGCGCAGCGGGCCTGCCAGTCGCTCATGCCCAAGGGCAGCCCGAACGGAGTCAAGGTGGACCCGACCAAGATCGCGGCATGGGCGGCCTGCCTGCGCTCGCACGGCCTGCCCAACTTCCCCGATCCCACCGTCAGCAACGGCGCGTTGTCCCTGAAACTCGACGGCACCGGCATCACACCGGACTCCAGCCAGTTCCAGAAGGCGATGACAGCCTGCAGGTCACTCAATCCCGGTGGCGGCGTCGCGATCCAGGGCGGCGGCGGCAAATGACGGACGAGGCACTGCCCAGGCACGCCCGCCCAAGACGCCGAGTCGTCACCACCGCGATCGCGGTGGTGCTACTGGCCGGGGCGGGTGCGGCGGTGGTCGAACGCAACCGCATCCTGCCCGCGTCCGGCTCGCCGAACGACAGTGGAGTCACCGACAACAACAGCCCCACCACGCTGGCCACTGTGGCCCGTCAGGACCTCACGTCGCAGCAGCAGGTCAACGGCACCCTCGGCTACACGGGGAACTACGGCGTGCTCAACCACGCCCAGGGCACGATCACCTGGCTGCCCTCGGTCGGCCAGGTGATCAGCCGCGGCCAGATGTTGTACCGGGTCAACGGGAATCCGGTGGTGCTGCGGTACGGTGCCGTGCCGCTCTACCGTGATCTGTCCGAAGGGGACACCGGCCAGGACGTACTGGAACTCAACGCCGACCTCGCCGCGCTGGGCTACCGCGTCAACTCCGCCTCCGACACCTACGACTGGCGGACCAAGGCAGCGGTGTGGCAACAACAGAAAGCCATGGGCGTCACCGAGGACGGCGTGCTGCACCAAGCGGAGTTCGTGGTGCTGCCGGGCGCGATCCGGGTCACGTCGGTGCCGGCCGCTCTCGGCGGTCCGGCCGGCGGCGCGGTGCTCCAGGCCAGCTCGACCATCCGGCAGGTAACCGTGGCGCTCGATGCCACTCAACAGGGAAACGTGAAGGTGGGCGACTCGGTGACGATCACGTTGCCCAACAACCAAACCACGCCCGGCACAGTGTCCACAATGGGCACCGTGGCAACCGCGCCGTCCGGACAGAACGGCGGCTCGCCGACCGTCGAGGTCGACATCACGCCCACCGATCCAACCGCGACCGGCACGCTGGACCAGGCCCCGGTGCGGGTGTCGATCACCACCGCCAGCGCGCCGGGCGCGCTGGTCGTGCCGGTCAACGCGTTGCTGGCGCTCACCGGTGGCGGTTACGCGGTCGAACTGGTCGAGCCGGGCGGGGCGCACAAGCTGGTCGGCGTCACGCTCGGCCTGTTCGACGACGCGTCCGGACTGGTCCAGGTCACAGGCACCGCGCTGCGGCCGGGTGACCGGGTGGTGGCGGCCGGCTCATGACGATCCCGATCCTGGAACTGGACCAGGTGACCAAGACGTATCCGGGCGAGACGCCGGTGCATGCCCTGCGCGGAGCCGACCTGACGGTGTATGCCGGCGAACTGGTCGCGGTCGTCGGCCCGTCCGGCTCCGGCAAGTCCACGATGCTGCACGTGATGGGCACCCTGGACCGGCCGACCAGCGGTGTCGTGCGGGTGACCGGCGTCGACATCGCCGCCCTGTCCGACCGTCAACTGGCCGCGCTGCGGGCCACCCGGATCGGGTTCGTGTTCCAGCAGTTCTTCCTGGCCGAGCACATCACCTTGCTGGACAACGTGGCCGACGGCCTGCTCTACGCCGGCGTGCCGGCCCGCGAGCGGCGGCGACTGGCGATGGAGGCGCTGGCCAGGGTGGGCCTCAACGGCCGGGCCGGCTCCCGGCCGAACACCCTGTCCGGCGGGCAGCGGCAGCGGGTGGCCATCGCACGGGCACTGGTCGGACGCCCGGCGATCGTGCTGGCCGACGAACCGACCGGCAACCTGGACAGTGCCACCGGCGCCGGCATCATCGCGCTGCTGCTGGAACTACACCGGCAGGGCAGCACCATCGTCGTGATCACACACGACAACGAGCTGGCCGCGCGGATGCCGCGCCGGGTGGACATGCTGGACGGCCGGATCGTGGGAGACGCCATGGTAGGTGTGTCATGACCGTGACCTCACCCGCTCGACTGCGCCCGACGGATCTGGCCCGGGTGGCCAGTGCGGGGATGCGGACCCGGCGGTTGCGCGCGGCGCTGTCCGCGTTGGGCATCGCCATCGGGGTGGCCGCGATGGTCGCGGTGCTTGGCCTGTCCGCGTCGTCGCAGGCCGGCCTGCTGGCCGAGATCGATCGGTTGGGCACCAACCTGCTCACCGTGGCCAACGGACAGGACCTGTTCGGGCACAACGCCGAACTCAGCCTCAACGCGCCAGCCATGATCGCCCGAATCGGCCCGGTCAACCAGGTGGCGGAAACCGGTGCGATCAGCCAGGCGGTGTATCGCAGTCCGCTGGTGCCCAGCGTGCAGAGCGGTGGCATCACCGTGCAGGCGGCCAGTCTCGACCTGCTGCCGGCGGTCGGGACCACCGTGGTGCACGGCCGATATCTGAACGCGGCGACCGCGAACGAGCCGGTCGCCGTGCTCGGCTCGTCAGCGGCACGGCAACTGGGCATCGACCGGGTGGTCACCGGTGAACGGATCTGGTTGGGCGGCCAATGGTTCTACGTGGTCGGTGTCTTGGCGTCGGCGCCGCTCACGCCGGAGATCGACGGGTCCGTGCTGGTCGGTTTCGCGGCGGCGAAGACGTACCTCGGGTTCGACGGCCACCCGACCACGATCTATGTCCGGGCGACGACCGATCAGGTCGCGGCGGTGCAGGCCGTGCTCGCCGACACGGCCAACCCGGAGAGCCCGAACGACGTGAACGTCAGCCAACCGTCCGCGGCGCTGGTCGCGCGGGCGCAGGCCAAGAACGCGCTGACCGGCCTGTTTCTCGGGCTGGGCGCGGTCGCGTTGCTGGTCGGCGGCGTCGGGGTGGCCAACATCATGGTGATCTCGGTGCTGGAACGGCGTGGCGAGATCGGGCTGCGGCGGGCGCTCGGTTCGACACGCGGCCAGATCCGAATGCAGTTCTTCGCTGAGGCGCTCCTGCTGGCGATGCTCGGCGGGGCGGTTGGAGTCGGCCTCGGGGTCGGCGCCACAGCGGTGTATTCCGGGGTGCGGGGATGGACTGTTGTGGTGCCGCCACTGGCCTGGGCCGGCGGGCTGGGTGCCGCGCTGGTAATCGGTGCGATCGCCGGTCTGGTGCCCGCACTGCGTGCGGCACGGATGTCTCCGACCGAGGCCCTGCGCACGTTGTGACACCGCCGATAGCCCACACGCCAGCCGGCCGGCTGGCGTGTGGGCGCACAAACCCCCGATTGAAAGCGCTATCGAGCACCACGGTTGTCAAGCGTCACGTGTCGATCTGGCGGTGGAGTGACTCATCGGGCTCTTGACACCGGTGCGTCCTGGAGGCAACTATCAGTCTCGGCGAGAGAGCGCTCTCAGAGCCCGTCTGAACCGACCAATGGGGGTCGGGCCGCACGTTGGCCCGGTGACACAACCGTTCCGGACAATCGCTGACGACGGCAGGAGCCGC
>DATBCR010000449.1:0-3891 GCA_036270375.1 Pseudonocardiaceae bacterium
GGCCGCGTCGGCCTCGGTGGCCGCGTGCGTCGACAGGCCGATCACCATCTCGTCACCAACGATCCGGCGGGCCACCGGCACCGGCAGGTCGTCCTGGCCAAGGTGCAGCACGTCAGCCCCGGCCGCCAGCGCGATGTCGGCCCGGTCGTTCACGGCGAGTAGCGCGCCATGCCGGGCGCACGCCGCCGCGATCACCGCAAGGGCCGCCAACTCCTCCCGCGCCTCCAGCGGCACGGTCGTCTTGTCCCGCAGCTGCACGATGTCCACCCCGCCGGCCAGGGCGGCATCCACGAACTCGGCGAGGTCGCCGCGTGCCCGCCGGGCGTCCGTGCACAGGTACAACCGGGCGTCCGCCAGCCGCCGCCTGATCCGTTCTCCGTCCGCTGCTGGCACACGGCCAAGCTACCCGGCGCCCGGCTGGGCTACCGTTGACGGGAGTGGTCCGCACGGGAGTCCGGAGGAGCCGGGCTGAGAGGGGATCGAACCGGTCCCGACCGTCGAACCTGATCCGGATCATGCCGGCGCAGGGAGCGTGCTTGATGCAGACGACAGTGGCGGTGGTCGGCGCGGGGGTGATGGGCGCCGCGATCGCCTGGCAGGCCGCCGAGGCGGGTGCCGAGGTCACCCTGATCGACCCGTTGCCGCGCTCGGGTGCCTCCTGGGTGGCCGGCGGGATGCTCGCCCCGGTCACCGAGGCCTGGCCGGGCGAGGAGGAACTGCTAGCGCTCGGCACCGAGGCGTTACGGCTGTGGCCCGCGTTCGCGGCCCGGCTGCGCGCCGCAGGGCACGATCCCGGCCTGCGCACCGAAGGCACCGTGGTGGCGGCCGTGGACAGCGCCGACCGGGCCGAGCTGACGTCCCTCGCCGACTTTCTCACCACACTCGGCCGCGAGGTCCAACCGCTGACCGGCCGTCAGTTGCGCACTCTGGAACCCGGTCTCGGGCCGGCCGTCCTGGCCGGTCTTTCGGTACCGGGAGATCTGGCCGTCGACAATCGCCGGCTACTGGAGGCCCTGCTCGCGATGGCCTTCGAGCACGGCGTCGAGCACCTCCCGATCGCCGCGAAAGCCGTCCGTCAGGGTGCCGTCGAACTGGTCGACCGCACCCTGCCGGCCGACGTCGTCGTGCTGGCCGCCGGTGCGTGGAGCGCGGGCCTGCATCCGGCGCTACGCGGCGTGCTGCGCCCGGTGAAGGGCGAGATCCTGCGGTTGCGCGGCCGGCCCGGTTCGCTGCCACCCCCCGTCCGGACCGTGCGCGGCGTCGTCGAGGGCCGGCACGTCTACCTGGTGCCACGCGACGACGGCGGCCTCGTGGTCGGCGCGACCCAATATGAGGCCGGCTTCGAACCTGGCCCCCGGGTCGGCGGCGTACGCGACCTGTTGGCCGACGCCGAACGCCTGATCCCGGCAATCGCGGACTACACGCTCGTCGAGGCGGGCGCGGGTTTCCGGCCGGGCAGCACGGACAACCTGCCCGTCGTGCGCTGGCTCGAACCGGGCGTACTCGCGGCGACCGGACACGGCCGCAACGGCATGCTGCTGCTACCCGGCACCGTGGCAGACGTGGCGGTCCTTCTGGCGGAGAATTCGGCGATGCGGAGCGTGCGATGAGGGCGGTCGTGAACGGCGAGGAGTGGGAACTGGCCGACGGCACCACGGTCGAGGACGTGCTGCTGCGGCTCGGCGCGCCGTCCACCGGGGTGGCGGTGGCGTGCCGGGGTGAGGTGGTGCCGAGGGCGTCCTGGCCGGCCACCCCGGTCCGGGACGGGGACGAGATCGACGTGCTGACCGCGGTACAGGGAGGATGACGTGACACAGGTCGACGTGCGAACGGATCCGCTGGTGATCGCCGGCCGCGAGTTCGGCTCACGGCTGGTGATGGGCACCGGCGGCGCGACCAGCCTCGCCGTGCTGGAGCGGGCGCTTGTCGAGTCCGGCACCGAGCTGACCACGGTCGCCATCCGCCGGATGGACGCGGCAGGCGGCACCGGTGTGCTGGACCTGTTGCGGCGCTTGGACATCGCGACCCTGCCCAACACGGCCGGCTGCCGCAACGCCGCCGACGCGGTCCGCACCGCCAGGCTGGCCCGCGAGGCGCTGGCCACGAACTGGGTGAAACTCGAAGTGGTCGCCGATGACCGCACCCTGCTGCCCGACCCGGTCGAACTGCTGGACGCGGCGCAACAACTCGTCGACGACGGATTCGTCGTGCTGCCGTACACCAACGACGACCCGGTGACCGCGCTGCGCCTCGAGGAACTGGGCTGCGCGGCCGTGATGCCGCTCGGTTCGCCGATCGGCACGGGTCTCGGCATCCGCAACCCGCACAACATCGAGCTGATCGTGGCACGGGCCGGCGTGCCGGTGATCCTGGACGCCGGCATCGGCACCGCGTCGGACGCCTGCCTCGCCATGGAACTGGGCTGTGCGGCCGTTCTGCTGGCCACGTCCGTGACCCGCGCCGGCGACCCGACGCTGATGGCCGCCGCCATGCGGGACGGCGTGCGGGCCGGGCGGGCGGCGCGGCTGGCCGGTCGGGTGCCGCAACGGTTCTGGGCGCAGGCGTCCAGCCCGCCGAGGTAGGCGTCATCATGGAATCCGTGAGCGCGGACATGATGACGGCGGAGCCGGACGCGATGGACCACGACGACACCGCGCGGCTGTACTTGGCCGTCGGCCGGCTGACCAGGTCCCTGCGCCGAGTCGGCTCCGGCTCGGCCGAACTCGGCCACGGCGCGGTCTCCGCCCTGTTCACCCTGGTCAACCACGGCTCGATGCGCCTCGGCGATTTGGCCGCCCGGGAGGGCGTCGCCCCGCCAACCCTGTCCAGGATCGTCGCCAGCCTGGTCGAGGGCGGCTACGTACGCCGCGAACCGGACCCGAACGACGGCCGCGCGTCCCTGGTCACGGCGACCGAAACGGGCCGACAGGTCGCGTCCGGCGTCTACTCGATCCGCCTGCGCGAACTACGCCGCCGCCTGATCCGCCTGTCCCCGGACCAACTCCGCCTACTGGTAGCCGCACTGCCGGCGCTGGAGGACCTCGTCGCCGAGGACGACGCTCCGGACACCACACCTGACCAGGCGTGACGGTCTGATCGTCAGTCAGCCGACCCACTGGACGAGCAGGACGTGAACCATGCGTTGCTGCTCCAGCACCAGGTAGGTCACGGTGCCCGCACCGTGTTGACCGAACAACAGTTCCCGCATCGGGCGGTCTGGGTAGTCCTCGTTGTAGGGCCGACCGTTGGCTGGTGCCAGCTCCAGCACGCCGATCACCTCGGCGTAGACAGGCAGCACTTCGGCGGGCAACGCGGCGATCTGCTGCAACGCCGCGTCGTCATGAACGACGCTGTACACCTACTGGCCGAGCCGCTCGTTGATCAAGGCCCGGACGTCCTCCGCTGACACGCCGGTCGGATTCCCGCCGGTCCGCAGGATCTCAGCGGCCTTGTCCAGCATCCGCCGGTGTGCCTCGGGGCCTTGCATGCGTGTCATCCACGCGATGCGGTGGTAGTTGCGCAGCACGTCCAGGACCCGACTCAGGTCCATCGTGCGTTTGGCATCCTCCATCGCATCCTGATAGGCACGTTCGAACGCGAGGCGTTCCTCATCGATCAGGGCGTCGCGAATCGCCGCCGGCGTGGTGTCCGGCGGCAGCACCGGGACCGGTGAGTCGGCGAACGGATTGACGGCTGCGGCAGTCACACCGACATCTTAACGGCCTACAACGGCTCCGGGCTTTTCAACCGCCAGAACGGCGACACCGGCCCGACGCCCGCGCCGAGCGGATAGGCGTAGCGAACGGCGTTGGACACGAACCGTTTGCCGAACCGTACCGCCTCCGGAACAGGTGAGCCGCTGGCCAGTGCCGCTGTGATGGCCGCGGCCAT
>DATBCR010000450.1:0-2370 GCA_036270375.1 Pseudonocardiaceae bacterium
GACGATGAGCGGGGAGTACTCGCTGAAGAAGGACCGGGACCGGAAGTTCTTCCTCGGCCAGTTCCTCTGGTCCGGTCAGGACTACATCGGCGAACCGACCCCTTACGACGTGTTCCCGGTCAAGGCGTCGTTCTTCGGCGCGACGGACACCGCCGGCCTGCCGAAGGACGCCTTCCACCTGTTCCGCAGTCAGTGGTCCGCCGACCCGATGGTGCACATCTCGCCGATGGACTGGACCAATCATGTGCAGGGCGAGGACGTCGCGGTCTGGGTCTACGCCAACGTCGAGACCGTCGAACTGTTGCTGAACGGGGTTTCCCTCGGTGTCAAGAAGTTCGACCGCAAGGTGACCGACTACGGCCGGCCCTACCTGGAGACCACCGAACCGACCGGGGACGACCGGAACTACCCGTCCGGCAGCTACACCAGCCCGAACGGCGGCACCGGCAAGCTGCACCTGACCTGGCAGGTGCCGTTCCAGCCGGGCCGGCTGGTCGCGGTCGCGACCGACGGTGGCCGGCAGGTCGCCCGCGACGAAGTGGTCACGGCCGGGCTCCCGCACGCCATCTTCTTGGAACGCAACAGGTCTGGCGGTTCGATGACGTTCCTGACCGCGACCGTCCTTGACGCGCACGGCATCGTCGTGCCCGGCGCCGACAACACGATCAATTTCGCCGTGAGCGGTGCCGGCCGGCTGGCCGGTGTCGACAACGGCCGGCAGGAGAACGCGCAGGGCTACCAGGAGCCGTCTGTGCCCGCGTCCAACGGCATGGCCGTGGCCGTCATCGCGGCCACCGGAGCGCGGGGCACCATCACCGTGACAGCGACATCGCCGGGCCTGACACCGGCGCGAACGATACTGCCGGGCAGCCCGGATGGGCAGCGCAACGGCCCTGGCACGCACGCGAAAGCCACGACGGCTGTGATGTCCGCGCCGGCCGCCGACGCCAGTTACTCGGGTGCGCCGGCCACCGTGCCGGCCGCGATGCTGGACGGCGATCCCACTACGGGTTGGTCGAACTACTACCTCAAATCTGCGACAGCGAACCTGAACTCGGTGAGCCAGTCCCGCCCGCAGGACTGGGTTTCGCTATCCTTGCCCACAACGCGCTCCGTCAGCACCGTCGATGCGTCGTTCACCACTGACACCAGGTACAGCTTGCCGGCGACCATCGTGGTCAGCTACCAGACTCGGCACGGCTTCGTCCCGGTCAGCAACCCGCACATCACCTGGGCCACCGCGACGGACCAACCGACGACGATCACCTTCGACCCGGTGCCCACCGATCAGGTGCGGGTGACGATGACCAGCCCCACACCGGGTACCGCGGCCGGTTTCCTGCGGATCAGCGAGCTGACGGTGTCGTAGTCGTCGCTACGAGAGCGACCACGTTTGGTTCGAGCCGCCGTTGCCAGGCCACTGGTCCACCGTTGCGCCCTGAGTGGTGGACTGGCCCTTGACCTCCGCCGTCTTGCCGCTGTTTGGACTGACCAGGATGTAGCTGGTGTTCGAGCCGGACTGGTAGTTGCCGACCGCGTCGAACGCCCACTGCTGGTTGGCGCCACCGTTGCACGTCCACTGGTCGAGCTGCAGGCCGCTGGTGGTGGCGCTGTTCGGCACGTCGAGGCACAGCCCGCTCTTGTTGTTGCGCAGCGTGAACACGTTGCCGGACAACGGTTGCAGCGTCCACTGCTGGCTGCTGGCGCCGTTGCGGGGCTCCTGCACGACGAGCCCGCCGTTCGCGGTCGAGCCGCCGCTGACGTCAAGGGCCTGGCCGCTGTGGGCGTTGCTCAGGATGTGGGTGCCCTGGCCGGGGTTGGATGCGTTGGCCTGCCACGTCCCTGCGCCGGTGTCCACCGTCCACTGGTTGTACCAGCCGACGGTCACCGTGTTGGCGTGGATGGTCAGCGGCAGCCAGACCAGCGGTGACGTACCGAGGTTGCCGGTGGTCCAGCGGTCGCCGGCATAGATGTAGGTGGTGCCGGAACTGCCTTGCACGGGCACGATGTTCGCGGTCTGGGTGTTGTAGGTGTGCGTGCCGACGGGGGCGAAGTTGGTGAACGCGGACCAGCCGCCGGACAAGGACGTCGAGGTGGCGAACACATTGTCGTTCGTGGACCAGCCGGTCAGGTGCGAACCGAACATGTAGTACGTGCCGCCGATCCTGACCATGGCCGGCGCCTCGAAGTCGGCGAACACCGTCACGGCACTGGTCACCGACAGATAGTCGCTGGACAGCCGGTCGATGCGCAGGCCGCTGGCCCGGTCCTCGCTGAGCAGGTAGCCGGTGCCGTCGGTGTCCTGGAACAGCCCGATGTCCCGGCTCTGGAAGCCGAGCGGCTGCGCGCTGCCCCGGTAGCTGTACGGAC
>DATBCR010000451.1:0-8385 GCA_036270375.1 Pseudonocardiaceae bacterium
CGCCGACCGTGCTGTCGGTGGCGTTCGAGCCGGAGGAGGAGTCGCCGATCGTCTTCCTGCGGCTGCGCAAGGCCGCGCGCCGCGGCCACCTCGCGCTGTTCCACATCGGACAGTGGACGACGCCCGCAGTGCGCAAGACGATGGGCACCCTGCTGCCGAGTCTTCCAGGCGGTGAGGCACACGCGGTCGCGAACCTCGACGCCGACGTACTGGACGCGTTGCGCAAGCCCGGCTCGGTGATCATCGTCGGCGAACGCGCCGCCGAGATCCCCGGCCTGTTCACCGCGATCCGTGACACCGCAACGACAACCGGCGCACGGGTGGCCTGGATTCCGCGCCGTGCCGGCGAACGCGGCGCGCTGGCCGCCGGTGCCGCACCGACTCTGCTGCCCGGCGGCCGGCTCGTCGCCGACGAGGCCGCGCGCGACGAGGTCGAGCAGGCATGGGGCCTCACCCCCGGTTCGCTGCCGGCGCGGTCCGGCCGGGACACCGAGGGAATCGTGGCCGCCGCCGCGTCGTCCGGCCTGTCCGGTCTGGTGGTCGCCGGTGTCGACCCGGACGACCTGCCCGATCCGGCGCAGGCGGCGATGGCACTGTCCTGTGTGGACTTCGTGGTCAGCCTCGAGGTCCGCGCCAGCGAGGTGACCCGGCGGGCGCACGTGGTGCTGCCGATCGCGCCGGTCGTCGAGCGGTCCGGCACCTACCTGAACTGGGAGGGCCGGCCACGGCGGTTCGACACCACGCTGGAGAGCAGCGGCGCGCTCCCGGACTGCCGCGTGCTGGACACCCTGGCAGTCGAGATGGACGTCGACCTGTTCACCCAGACCATTTCCGCCGCCGGCGGCGACCTGGACCGGCTCGGCCCGGCGACGGCCCGACCGTCGACGCACGGCACCGTGGCACCCGCGCCGCTGCCCGAACCCGGTGCGGGACAAGCACTGCTGGCCACTTGGCGGCAACTGCTCGACAACGGTTCGCTGCAGGACGGCGAACCGCACCTGGCCGCAACCGCGAAGGCACCGGTCGTCCGGCTGAACCAGGCGACGGCCGACGCGCTCGGCGTCCGGTTCGGCGAGTTGACCACGGTGTCCACCGAGCACGGCTGGATCACCGTTCCCGCGATACCGGCCGACCTGCCGGACGGCGTGGTGTGGCTGCCGTCGAATTCGGGGCCGTCGACCGTGCGCCGCACGCTCGGTGCAGGCCACGGCGACCTGGTCACCGTTCATCCAGGGAGTGAGGCGTAATGCACGGCCCTCTCGTCTCTTACACCAACGGGGACACCGCGACGCTGCTGGCCGGTGACCCGGTCTGGCTCGTGCTGATCAAGGTCGTCGGGCTGTTCGTGTTCGGCGTGATCATGACGCTGTTCATGATCAACTGGGAGCGCAAGGTGGTCGGCCGGATGCAGCACCGGCCCGGCCCGAACCGGGTCGGCCCGAACGGCTGGCTCCAGTCGCTCGCGGACGGCCTGAAACTGGCGTTCAAGGAGGACATCCGGCCGGTCCTCGCGGACAAGTGGGTGTACTTCATCGCCCCTGTCGTCTCCACGATCCCGGCTTTCCTTGCCTTCTCGGTGATCCCGTTCGGCCCTGCGGTCTCCATGTTCGGCCACCGGACCGCGTTGCAGCTCACCGACCTGCCGGTCGGCATCCTGGTGATCCTGGCCTGCTCCTCGCTCGGCGTCTACGGCATCGTGTTGTCCGGCTGGTCGTCCGGCTCGCCCTACCCGCTGCTCGGCTCGCTCCGCTCGGCCGCCCAGGTGATCTCGTACGAGATCGCGATGGGGCTGGCCATCGTCGCGGTGATCATCCAGTCACGCTCGCTGTCCCTCGCCGACATCGTGGCGTCCCAGCAGGGCGGCTGGTACGCGTGGCTGCTGCTGCCCAGCTTCGTGATCTACATGGTGGCCATGGTCGGCGAGACCAACCGGGCGCCGTTCGACCTGCCGGAGGCGGAATCCGAACTGGTCGGCGGCTTCCACACGGAGTACACGTCACTCAAGTTCGCGCTGTTCTTCCTCGCCGAGTACGTGAATATGGTGGTGGTCTCCTGCGTCGCCACCACGCTGTTCCTCGGCGGCTGGCAGGCACCGTGGCCGCTGTCGACGTGGAGCGGCGCGAACCAGGGGTACTTGCCGGTGGTGTGGTTCCTGGTCAAGACGCTGATCTTCCTTTTCGTCTACATCTGGTTGCGCGGCACGCTGCCCCGCCTGCGCTACGACCAGTTCATGCGGCTGGGCTGGAAGTTCCTCGTCCCGATCAGCCTGATCTGGATCGTCGCGGTGATCGCGGTGCGCGACATCAAGGCCCGCTACGGTTTCAGCGGCCCGACGATCCTGGTCATCCTCGGCTGCGTCATCGTGGTCGCGCTGATCATCGCGTTCGTGGTGCCGGAACGGAAGGTCCGGGACACCAGGGTGCAGGTGACCGGCGGCGGCTACCCGGTACCACCGCTCGATCTGCGGATACCCAGCCCACCACGGCGCCAGGCATCGGTGCGCGGCAAGCGGTCTCGTGCCGTGGCCGCGGTACCGGCAGGCGGACCGGCGGAGAAGGAGGCGGACAGTGGGGATGTTTGATCCTCTCAAGGGATTCGGCGTCACGTTCTCGACCATGTTCAAGAAGGTCGTCACCGAGGAGTACCCGGAGGCCGGCGCACCGGCCGCCCCGCGCTACCACGGGCGCCACCAACTCAACCGGCACCCGGACGGGCTGGAGAAGTGCGTCGGGTGCGAACTGTGCGCGTGGGCCTGCCCCGCGGACGCGATCTTCGTCGAGGGCGGCGACAACACCGATGACGCCCGGTACTCGCCCGGTGAGCGTTACGGTGCCGACTACCAGATCAACTACCTGCGCTGCATCGGCTGCGGCCTGTGCATCGAGGCCTGCCCGACCCGCTCGCTAACCATGACCAACTTCTACGAGATGGCCGACGACAACCGGCAGGACCTGATCTACACCAAGGAAATGCTGATGGCGCCGCTGCTGGAGGGCATGGAACAGCCACCGCACCCGATGCGCCTCGGTGAGTCCGAACAGGACTACTACGTGCACGGCCCGGAACTGGACCGGAAGGCGCCGGTCAGCCAGGTCGGCCGCGAGGAGGCGGGCCGCTGATGCTGTACACGGCACTGGTGCTCGCCGCCGGGCCGACGACCGACCACATCGGTCCCGGCGAGGCCATCACGTTCTGGATCCTCGGTCCGCTCGCCGTTGCCGGCGCGCTCGGCATGCTGTTCGCCCGCAACGCCGTGCACTCCGCGCTGTGGCTGGTGCTGACGATGCTCAGCCTCGGCGTGCTGTACATGGTGCAGCAGGCGCCGTTCCTCGGTTTCGTGCAGATCATCGTGTACACCGGCGCGATCATGATGCTGTTCCTGTTCGTGCTGATGATGGTCGGCAGGGACTCCTCCGACTCGGTGGTCGAAGTGCTGCGCGGGCAACGGTTGTGGGCCGGCATACTCGGTGTCGGGCTGGCGGGCCTTGTCGTCGGCATCGTGTTCCGTTCGCTGAACCTGGTCACCGCCGCCGGCCTGGCCGGCCCGAACGGCACCGGTGGCGGCAACGTCGCCCAGATCGGCCGCTCGCTGTTCACCGACTTCCTGTTCCCGTTCGAGCTGACGTCCGCGCTGCTGATCACGGCGGCAGTCGGCGCGATGATCCTGGCCTACACGGGTCGCGGTGCCAAGGGCGGCAAGCGAACCCAGCGCGAGATGATGGTGGCCCGGTTCCGCGGCGAGCACGACCGGCCGTCGCCACTGCCCGGCCCCGGTGTGTTCGCCACCGCCAACTCGGTGGCCACCCCCGCGCTGCTGCCGGACGGCTCGATCGCGCCGGAATCGCTGTCCGAGATCATCGAGGCCACCCAGGTCACCGAGTTCGAGCACGACCTGGCCGAAGTCGCGGACACGGAGCCCGGCCCGGACCCGCACGCCTTGACCGGCACCGAGACCACGCACGAGGAGGTGCGGTCGTGACACCGACCTACTACCTGTTGCTGTCCGCACTGCTGTTCGCCATCGGCGCGATCGGCGTTCTGGTGCGGCGCAACGCGATCGTGGTGTTCATGTGCATCGAGCTGATGCTGAACTCGGTGAACCTCACCCTGGTCACGTTCGCCCGGATCAACGGTTCGCTGAGCGGCCAGGTGATGGCGTTCTTCGTGATGGTCGTCGCGGCCGCAGAGGTCGTCGTCGGGCTCGCGATCATCATGTCGATCTTCCGGACCCGCAGGTCCGCATCGGTCGACGACTCCAATCTGCTGAAGTACTAACGGATACGAGGAAACAGCGCAATGGGGACTGTCTTCGCGGCCAGCGGCGTCGCGTCAGCGTCGTGGCTGTTGCTCGCGCTGCCGGCGCTCGGCGCGCTGGTGCTGCTGGTCGGCGGCCGGCGCACGGACGGCTGGGGCCACCTGCTCGGCTGCGCCACGATCGCGCTGGCCTTCGTATGGGGCTTGGTGCTGTTCTTCCACACCACCGGCCTGCCGGCCGACCAGCGGGTGCAGAACCTGCACCTGTGGTCCTGGATCCCGGTCAACGACCTGCAGGTGGACTTCGGGCTGCGGATCGACCCGCTGTCGCTGACGTTCGTGCTGCTGATCACCGGCGTCGGCGGCCTGATCCACATCTACTCGATCGGCTACATGTCGCACGACCGGGACCGGCGGCGGTTCTTCGCCTACCTCAACCTGTTCGTAGCGTCGATGCTGCTCCTGGTGCTGGGCAACGGTTTCGTGACGCTGTACCTGGGCTGGGAAGGTGTCGGCCTCGCGTCCTACCTCCTGATCGGTTGGTACTCGGACCGGCCGACGGCGGCGACGGCGGCGAAGAAGGCGTTCCTGATGAACCGGGTCGGCGACGTCGGCCTCGCGCTTGGCATCTTCATCCTGTTCGCGAAATTGCACACCACCCAGTTCACCGAGGTCTTCGCGCAGGCGCACACGCTGTCCGGCGGCACGCTGACCGCGGTCGGGCTGCTGTTCCTGCTCGGCGCGTGCGGTAAGTCCGGCCAGTTCCCGCTCCAGGCGTGGCTCCCGGACGCGATGGAAGGCCCGACCCCGGTGTCCGCGCTGATCCATGCCGCGACCATGGTCACCGCCGGCGTCTACCTTGTCGCACGGGCGAACCCGATCTTCGACCTCACGTCATCGGGCCGCCTCGCGGTCGTGATCATCGGCTCGATCACGCTGCTGATCGGATCGATCATCGGCTGCGCGTACGACGACATCAAGAAAGTCCTCGCTTACTCCACGGTCAGCCAGATCGGCTACATGATGCTGGCCGTCGGGCTCGGCCCGTTCGGCTACGCGCTGGGCATCGTGCACCTGTTGTCGCACGGCTTCTTCAAGGCCGGCCTGTTCCTCGGCGCGGGCTCGGTCATGCACGCCATGGACGACGAGACCGACATGCGCCGCTTCGGCGGCCTGTTCCGCCGGATGCCGATCACCGCGGTCACGTTCGGCCTCGGCTACCTGGCCATCATCGGTTTCCCCGGCCTGTCCGGCTTCTTCTCCAAGGACGCCATCATCGACGCCGCGTTCCGGCAGGGCGGTTGGCAGGGCTGGGTGTTCGGCGTCGCGGCCGCGCTCGGCGCCGGCCTGACCGCGTTCTACATGACCCGCCTGGTGATCATGACCTTCTTCGGCGACGCCCGCTGGCCTGAGCTGAAAACCGCTGAGGGCAAGGACTATCACCCGCACGAGGCCAAGTCGGTGATGACCGTGCCGATGATCATCCTTGCGGTCGGCTCGGTCGGCGCCGGCGCGTTCCTCACCTTGGGCCACCGGATGTCCGACTGGCTGACCCCGTCGCTCGGCCAACTCCAGGAACACGCCGCGGGCCCGCTTTCGTCCACAGTGGTCTCCGTGCTCGTCCTTGGCGTGTCGGCGATCGGGGTCCTGGTCGCGTACCTGGTGGTGGCCCGCCGGGCGGTGCCGGTGCAACGTCCCGAACCGGTGTCCTGGCCGGTCCGCGCGGCTCGTGCCGACCTGTACGGCAACAGCCTGAACGAGGTCCTGGTCGCCCGGCCCGGCCAGTGGTTCACCGGTGTGCTCGTGTTCATCGACAAGATGGGCGTCGACGGCCTCGTCAACGGCCTGGCGGCGGCGTTCGGCGGCACGTCAGGACGCCTGCGCCGGCTGCAGACCGGCTTCGTGCGGTCCTACGCACTGACCATGTTGGGAGGCGCGATCCTCTTGGTCGCGGCACTGCTGTTGGTGAGGTTCTCGGCATGAACGTCGTACATACGGCCGCGTCCGCGGTCGCGGGCACCGACGGCCACAGCTTCCTGTTGCTGCTGAGCCTGTTGCTCGTGCCACTCGTCGGCGCGGGCGTACTGATGGCGTTCAAGCACGACGACCGGATCGCGAAACTGGTCGCACTGGTCTTCGCGCTGGCCGAGTTCGTGCTCGCGGTGATCGCCCTGTTCGGTTACGACCGGGCCGGCGCGCGACTGCAGTTCGCGTTCTCGGTGGACTGGATCCCGTCGTTCGGCGTGCACATCGCGTTTGGCATGGACGGCATCGCGCTGGTGCTGGTCGCGATGATCGGGTTCCTTGTGCCGATCGTGCTCGGCGCGTCCTGGACCGAGCGGCTGCCGGAGGGCCGGTCGGTAGCCGGGTTCTTCGCGCTCATCCTGACCCTGGAAGCGTTGCTGGTCGGCGTTTTCTCGGCCACCGACGTGTTCCTGTTCTACGTGCTGTTCGAGCTGATGCTGATCCCGATGTACTTCCTCATCGGCAGCTACGGCGGCGTGAACCGTCGGTACGCGGCGGTCAAGTTCTTCCTGTACTCGTTCCTCGGCGGCCTGCTGATGCTGGCGTCCGCGATCGGGATGTGGTCATACGCGCAGTCGGTCACCGGCAACGGGACGTTCGACTGGGCCACGCTCACCACCATCGTCAGCCACGCCCCGCTCAGTACCCAGATCTGGCTGTTCATGGGGTTCTTCTTCGCCTTCGCCATCAAGGCCCCGCTGGTGCCGTTCCACACGTGGCTGCCGGACGCGACCGCGGAAGCCCCGGTCGGCGTCGGCGTACTGCTGGTGGGTGTGCTGGACAAGGTCGGCATCTTCGGCTTCCTGCGGTACAACCTGCCGCTGCTGCCGGACGCCAGCCACACCCTGGCCCCGCTGCTGCTGGTGCTCGCGGTCGCCGGTGTGCTGTACGGGTCGATCCTGGCCGCCGGGCAGAGCGACATGAAGCGGTTCATCGCCTACGTCTCGTTGGCGCACTTCGGTTTCATGGCTCTTGGCGTGTTCGCGTTCAGCGCGCAGGGCACGGTCGGCACGGTGACCTACATGGTCAACCACAGCATCGCGACGGGGCTTCTGCTGCTCGTGGTCGGGATGGTCGCGGTCCGGGGCCGGTCGGTGCGGGCCGAGGACTACGGCGGGATGGCCAAGGTGACGCCCATCCTCGCCGGGGTGATGTTCCTTGCCGGCCTGACGACGCTGTCGCTACCGGGCACCAACTCGTTCGTGAGCGAGTTCCTTGTGCTGATCGGGTCGTACCGGACCCAACCGGTCTATACCATTCTGGCCACCGTCGGCATGGTGCTCGCGGCGCTCTACGTGTTGTGGCTCTACCAACGCGTGATGCAGGGTCCCGTGCGCGGCAACGCTTTGGTCGGCGTGACGGGCGGACCCGGCGCGGCGACCGATCCCGCGTTGGGCAAGGGCATCAGCGACGCGACCGGCCGTGAGCGGTGGGTGCTCGCGCCGATGGTGGTGCTGATCCTGCTGCTCGGCTTCTATCCCAAGCCCCTGCTCGACATCGTCAACCCGTCGGTTGGCGCAACGCTGAACTCGATCGGGGTCAGTGTCAGCCAGGAAGGCAAATGACGTGGTGTTCCTGACCAATGTGCTGCACGCACCTGCCGTGCTGTTGGCAGCCGCGACGCCACCGATCGCCACGCCGTCGGTGAACTACGGCGCCATCGCGGCGCCGCTGATCATCCTCGGCGCGGCCTGCGTCAGCGTGCTGTTCGAGGCGTTCCTGCCGCGTCAGTCCCGGTGGGCGGCCCAGGTCACGCTGAGCCTGCTCGCGCTGATCGTGGCCGGCCTCGCGCTCGGCCTCTACATCAAGGGCGCGCCGAGTGCCGGGACCACCACCCTGTCCGGCACCATCGCGATCGACAGGCCCGCGCTGTTCCTGTGGTTCACCCTGGTGGCGCTGGCGTTCTGCTCTGTCCTGCTGATCGCGGACCGGACCGTGGACCGTGGCGGCTACTTCGTCGCACACGCCGCGATCCGGCCCGGTTCGCTGTCCGAACGCGCGCAGCAGACGCTCGGCGGCATGCAGACCGAGGTCTTCCCGCTGACGCTGTTCGCGGTCGGCGGGATGATGGTCTTCTGCGCGGCCAACGACCTGCTCACCATGTTC
>DATBCR010000452.1:0-9041 GCA_036270375.1 Pseudonocardiaceae bacterium
TCTAGTGATCGTTGCAACACCTGAGTTGATCAGGAGTTGTGATGGTCGACCAGGCCAGACCACCCACGCCACAACCATGCCGGTGTACCTCTATGACCCGCATTCACCCTGGCAGCGTGGGTCGAACGAGAACACCAACAACGGCCTGCTGCGCCAGTACTTCCCCAAGGGCACCGACCTCTCGGTGCACCCAGCCGAGCACCTCGACCTCGTCGCCCCGGAACTCAACGGCCGACCCCGCACGACCCTCGGCTGGGACACCCCAGCCGAACCCATGGCTACACTTCTCACTGCCCACGAGCAGCAGTGTTGCGACGACCGCTAGAAACCGCCGTGGGTGGGGGACTCGGCGGGCCCAGCACCACAAACTCAACCGGCCGCCGGCACCCGCACGATCAGCGCGTCGCCTTGGCCGCCGCCACCGCACAGCGCCGCCGCACCCACGCCGCCGCCGCGCCGCCGTAGTTCCAGCGCCAGGTGCAGCACCAGCCGGGCGCCGGACATGCCGATCGGGTGGCCGAGCGCGATCGCCCCGCCGTTCACGTTCACCTTGTCCTGCGCCAACCCCAGCTTCTTCGACGACACCACGCCAACCGCCGCGAACGCCTCGTTGATCTCGACCAGATCGAGGTCCGCCACGTCGATGCCCTCCTTGGCGCATGCCGCGCGGATCGCGTTCGACGGCTGCTCGTGCAGGCTCGCGTCCGGGCCGGCCACCACCCCGTGTGCGCCGATCTCCGCGATCCACGACAGGCCGAGCTCGACGGCCTTCGCCTTGCTCATCACGACGACCGCCGCCGCGCCGTCCGAGATCTGCGATGCCGAACCGGCCGTGATCGTGCCGTCCGACGCGAACGCGGGCCTTAGCTGCGCGAGCCCCGCCGCCGTGGTGTCCGCGCGAATGCCCTCGTCCGTGTCCACCACCTTCGGCTCGCCCTTGCGCTGGGGAATCGTGACGGGCGCGATCTCCTGCGCGAACACGCCACGCGCCATCGCGGCGGCCGCGCGCTGGTGTGACCGGGCCGAGAACTCGTCCTGCTCGACCCGGGTCACGCCGTAGCGGGAGTTGTACTTCTCCGTCGACGCGCCCATCGCGACCTGGTCGAACGCGCAGAACAGCCCGTCGTACGCCATGTGGTCGACGAGTGCGACGTCGCCGTACTTGAAGCCGGACCGGGACTTGGGCAGCAGGTGCGGCGCCTGCGTCATCGACTCCTGCCCGCCGGCCACCACGATCTCGAACTCGCCCGCCCTGATCAGCTGGTCGGCCAGCGCGATCGCGTCCAATCCGGACAGGCAGACCTTGTTGATCGTCAACGCGGGCACGTCCATCGCGATACC
This sequence comes from Pseudonocardiaceae bacterium, assembly GCA_036270375.1. Lineage (GTDB taxonomy): Bacteria > Actinomycetota > Actinomycetes > Mycobacteriales > Pseudonocardiaceae > DATEPR01. The sequence goes on from DATBCR010000452.1 coordinate 1,342, forward strand.
GGCGGCGACCGCGGCCTGCCGGGCCGGGATCTGGCCGGCGCCGGCGGTGAGCACCTGCCCCATGATCACGTACTGCACCTGGTCCGGCCGCACCCCGGACCGCTCGAGTGCCGCAGCGATGGCGACACCGCCGAGCTGCGCACCGGAGAAGTCCTTGAGCGCGCCGAGTAGGCGGCCCATCGGCGTACGAGCGCCGTCCACGATGACGGTTCCGGACATGGCGGCCTCCACGGGCGAGCAGGGGTTGGCCTTACGACGATACCGGGGGGTAACAACCCTGGCCATGGCGCTGTCGCGCGCACCACACGCCGATGTTCCGAACCGTTTCAGCACTCGTACCCTGCTGGACATGGACGCCACGCCGACCGGGCCGCTCCAGCGGTTCGTCACCGCCATCGACCACGTCGGCATCGCCGTGCCCGACCTGGACGCCGCGATCGAGTACTACCGCGCGATGTTCGGGCTCGAGGTGACGCACCAGGAGGTCAACGAGGAGCAGGGTGTCCGGGAGGCGATGGTCCGCGCGCCCGGCGACACCGGATCGGGTACCGCGGTGCAACTGCTGGCGCCACTGGGACCGGACTCGACGATCGCCAGGTTCATCGACCAGTTCGGCCCCGGCCTGCAACAACTGGCGTACCGGGTGAGCGACGTGGACGCGGCGACGGCCGCGCTGCGTGCGCACGGCCTGCGCGTGCTGTACCCGGAAGCGCGGCGCGGCACGGCCAACAGTCGGGTGAATTTCGTGCACCCGAAAGATGCCGGCGGTGTCCTGATCGAACTGGTCGAGCCGGCGAATCTGGACTGATCAAGCGCGTGCGGTCCCTCACAACGGAGTGGCCCGCACGGTTACTCACCGGTAACCTCCAGTCCATCACCGATGGGAGGCACACCGTGCAGAAGATCCTGGATGCCATCCTCGCCGACGAGCTGGACGCGATCGGGGCGCTGCCGGTCCCGGACCACTACCGCGCGGTGACAGTGCACGCGGACGAGACCGAACTGTTCGCCGGACAGGACAGCGGGGACAAGGACCCGCGCCGGTCGCTGCACGTCGAGGACGTGCCGACGCCGGAGCTGGGGCCCGGTGAGGCACTGGTCGCCGTGATGGCGAGCGCGATCAACTACAACACGGTGTGGACGTCAATCTTCGAGCCGATGTCCACGTTCGGCTTCCTCAAGCGCTACGGCAAGACGTCCCCGCTGGCCAAGCGGCACGACCTGCCGTACCACGTGGTCGGCTCGGACCTGGCCGGTGTCGTCGTGCGCACCGGTCCCGGCGTGCACGCGTGGCAGCCCGGCGACGAGGTGGTCGCGCACTGCCTGAACGTCGAACTGGAGCACCCGGACGGCCACAACGACACGATGCTCGACCCGGAGCAGCGGATCTGGGGTTTCGAGACCAATTTCGGCGGGCTGGCCGAGCTGGCGCTGGTCAAGTCGAACCAGCTGATGCCCAAGCCGAGGCACCTGTCGTGGGAGGAGGCGGCCGCGCCAGGGCTGGTGAACTCCACCGCGTACCGGCAGCTCGTCTCGCGCAACGGCGCCGACATGAAGCAGGGCGACGTCGTGCTCGTCTGGGGCGCGTCCGGCGGCCTCGGCTCGTACGCGACGCAGTTCGCACTCAACGGCGGCGCGATTCCGGTGTGCGTGGTGTCCAGTCAGGAGAAAGCCGAGATCTGCCGCAAAATGGGCGCCGAGCTGATCATCGACCGTGCGGCGGAGGGTTACCGTTTCTGGTCCGACGAGCACACACAGGACCCGAAGGAATGGAAACGGCTGGGTTCCCGGATCCGCGAACTCACCGGCGGCGACGACCCGGACATCGTGTTCGAACACCCCGGCCGGGAGACGTTCGGCGCGAGCGTGTTCGTGGCCAAGCGCGGCGGCACGATCGTCACCTGCGCGTCCACGTCCGGTTTCCTGCACCAGTACGACAACCGTTACCTCTGGATGAACCTCAAGCGCATCATCGGCTCGCATTTCGCGAACTACCGCGAGGCGTGGGAGGCGAACCGACTTGTCGCCAAAGGGAAGATCCACCCGACACTGTCCAGGGTGTACTCGCTCGCGGACACCGGTCAGGCCGCCTACGACGTGCACGGCAACCTGCACCAGGGCAAGGTCGGCGTGCTGTGTCTTGCGCCGGACGAGGGCATGGGAGTACGTGACAGGGAGTTCCGCGACCGCCATCTGGCTGACATCAACAGATTTCGTGGCGTGTGACGATGTGTGATTCCGGTGTGGTCACGCAACACTCGACGCAACAACTGCCCGAGCGACGCACGTGCGGGTTACGTCGCCCGGTAGCGTGAGCGCATGGGTCTTGGTAGCGAGCGTGATCTGGTCCCGTTGGGTGCCGGCTTCGACATCGTCAAGCGCGGCTACAGCCGGACACAGGTCGAGGAACATCTGGAACGGCTGGACAGCGACCTGCGGCTGATCGCCGCCGACCGGGATGCCGCGATATCCCAGGCCGCCGACCTGGCACGGCAGATGGAACGCGCCCGCACGGACATCGACGCGCTGCGCGGCCAGGTGAACCGCCTGTCGCAGCCGCCGACGTCGCTGGAGGGCCTGTCCGAGCGGCTGCAGCGGATGTTGAAGCTCGCGCAGGAGGAAGCCAGCGACACCAAGGCGAGGGCCGAGGCGGACGCCGTGCAGATCCGCGCCCGCTCCGAGGTGGACGGCGCCGCGCTGCGCAACCGCTACGAGAAGCTGATCGCCGAGGGGGACGGTCGCCGCGTCGAACTGGAGACCGAACACCGGGAGCTGGTGGAGAAGTCCCAGGCCGAGTTCGCCGCGAGGAACAAGCTGGCGGAGGACGAGCGCCTGAAGGCGGACGCCGACGCCGAGGCCCGCCGCAACCAGGTCGAGGAGGACTTCGAGATCGCCATGGCCGCCCGCCGCACCGAGGCGATGAAGGCACTGGCGACCCAGGAGGCCACCAGCAAGGCCGAGGCCGAGCGCAGGGTCCGCGAAGCGGCCGACGAGGCGAACCGGTTGCGCACCCAGGTGAACGAGACCGCCAACCGGATCCGCGCGCAGGTCGCCGAGGAACAGCGCGCCAGCAAGGCGGACGCCGACCAGCGGGTCGGCGCGGCAAAGCACGAGGCCGCCCAGATCCGCGCCCAGGTCGCGGAGGAACAGCGCAACAGCAAGGCGGAAGCCGAACGCCGGGTCCGCGAGGCGACGGAGGAGGCGAACCGGCGGCGGCACGACGCGCTGACGGAGGCACAGGCCCGCGTGCAGGACGCGACAGCCGAGGCCGACCGCCTGATCCGCGAGGCCACGGAGGAGGCGCAGCAGCGCACGAACATCGCCGCCGGCCGGGTGGAGGCGTTGCGCACGCTGCGGGCGCAGCTCGCGGAACAGCTGAGGTCGGCCCAGATCCTGATCACGAACGCGACGCCCGCTCTGGATCCACTGCCGGAGGAGATCGAGGCGATCAGGGCAGGCCACGAGGCCGGGCAGGCGGTGCTGGACGCGGCCAAGGCCGAGCCGAAGGCAACCCGGGGCACCGGGAGGACTGTTCCGGACCCGAGCAGGGCGACCACCAACAACCGCTGGCCGTCCTCGGACCCGCAGTCGACGGAGGCCAGCGCCCCGAGCCGGCCGGCACCGATGAAGGCGAACACGCCGACCGGCCAAGCGACCACGAACCAGCCGACCACCAACCGGCCGACCGCAAACCAAGCGACCACCAACCGGCCGACCACGAACCAGCCGACCACAAACCAAGCGGCCACAACCCAAGCCGCCACAAACCCGACCACCAACCGGGCGACCACAACCCAAGCGACCACGAACCAGCCGGCCACAAACCAAGCGGCCACAAACCAAGCGATCGCGAACGCGCCGACCCGACGCGTGCCCCTCAACCAGCCCAAGCCCGCCCAACCAGCCCAGCCGCAGGCCACCGTGCCCACCCGCCCCACCCAGGGCGTCCGACGAGAGCCAAGCACCAAGCGCTGACCAGCACCGTCGCAGGGCGGCAGTGGAAGCGGAACTGGAAGCGGAACTGGTCGCCCGGACGTCGCTGACCGCGGACGAGACCGGCGAGTATTCGGGCGAGCGCAAGGAGATCCGGCAGTGCCGTGCCGCACGCGCGGCCTGTGTCGGGGCCGAGTTCCGGGCCGAGTTCTCGGAGCGCCGAGAGTTGGCGCGCGGTCCAGGTGGTCGGCATGTGTTTTCGTACGTCTCATGGATAACGGGCTCGGTATCCGTGAGACGCGTTAACACTATGCCTCTTACCAGCGGCGGGACGTCGGGCCACGGCGGGTGCGGGCCTGCCAGCAGCCGTCGTGCCAGTGTCTGCGGTCGGCTACCGAGCCGTGTTCGGCCGCCGGCCAGACCACCACGTGTGGGGTGCCGGGTTGGATCTCGTGGTCGCAGCCGGGGCATCGGTAGACCTTGCTGGCCTGCGCACCCGACACCTGCCGCACGAGCCATTCGCCGTCGGGGGCGGATTCGGCGTGGGCCCAGCCGGCGGGCAGTGGCCGTGCCGGCTCGTCCGGTGTGGAGCGGGCGCGGCGGGACCGGTTGTGGCGCGGCACGATCCGACCGTAACCGACCGTGCCGGGGTACCTCGAAACGGTGCGACAATGGCCACATGCCGACCTACGCCTACAAGTGCCGCGAGTGCGCGGACGAGTTCGAACTGTCCCGCCCGATGAGCGAGTCGTCGGCACCGGCCACCTGTCCGGTCGGCCACGAGGACACCGTCAAACTCCTGACCACCATCGCGATGACCGGCCGGGCCGGCGCACCCGCACCCGTCGGCGGCGGAGGAGGAGGCGGAGGTTGCTGCGGTGGCGGGTGCTGCGGATAGTCAGTAGTCCGTGAAATACGCGCCCGGTGGCACGCCGACCGCCCGCCGGAACGCTGCCACGAAGGCGCTCGGCGTGGTGTAGCCGACCCGGCCGGCCACCCGGTTGACCGCCATCCCGTCCGCCAGCAGCGGCAACGCCGCCTGCAGCCGCAACTGCGTGCGCCACTGTCCGAACGTCATCCCGGTGTCGGCCACGAACAGCCGTGCCAGGTGCCGTGTGCTCGCGCCGACTTCCCTGCCCCACTCGGCAAGTTGCCGGTCGTTCGCCGGATCGGCTCGCAGGGCGGTGGCGATCGGACCCAATCTCTGATCGGTCGGCGTCGGCACGCTGATCGCGGTCACCGACACCGGTCGGACCAGGTCGAACACCACCGCTTCGGCCCGTTCCCGAGCCGCCGCCGGCAGGTCGTCCCGTGCCAGGTGGGCGATCAGCTCGCGCAGCAGGCCGGGCACCGCGATCACGGTGGGCTCCGGCCACGCGAGCGGGCACCGCGACGGCCGGAAATACGCCGACAACATCGTCGTCAGCGCCGACGCCCCCGTGCTGTGCGGCAAGCCGGCCGGCAGCCACAGCGCGAGCGTCGGCGGCAGCACCCACGTGCGACCGTCCCGCACCCGCACGTTCACCACACCACTGGGCCCCCATGCCAACTGGTGCTCGGCGTGCTGATGCCAGTCGAACCACTGGCCGCGCACGAGATGGAACTCGCCGACCACCAACGCGGAAACCTGTCCGTCTGACGACATCGGGTGGCAGCATAGCTGCTGGCGGCCGAATCGAACCGTGCCTACCGTCGTGGCCATGCCGATGAACCGCATGCACCGCAAGCTGTGCTCGTCCCCCGAATGGGCAGCCACGGTCGCCACGCGCCTGCCGCTGGTGCTCGACCGAGCCGATCTCGGCGACGAAGTGCTGGAGATCGGACCGGGCTACGGCGCGACCACCCGCGTCCTCGCCGCCCGGATCCCGAAGCTGACCGCACTGGAGGTCGACGGCCGATCAGCCGCCCGACTGGCGGATGAGTTCGCGGGCGCGGTCCGGATAGTGCACGGCAGCGGCGCGGACATGCCGTTGGGGGACAACGGTTTCAGCGGCGTCGTCTGCTTCACCATGCTGCACCACGTGCCGTCCCCCGCGTTGCAGGACGACTTGTTCGCGCAAGTGCATCGCGTGCTCGCGCCGGGCGGGGTGTTCGCCGGCTCGGACAGCCAACTCAGCCTCAGGTTCCGCTTGCTGCACCTCGGCGACACCATGACCGTCGTACCCGCCGCGACCCTGCCGGACCGATTGGCGAAAGCCGGCTTCACGGACATCCGGACCGAACACGAGCCGAAGCGCATTCTTCGTTTCTGGGCAAGGAAAAGTCAGGTGTAGTCCCGGAATCCCTTACCCGTCTTGCGACCGAGCCGCCCGGCCGTCACCAGATGCTCCAGCAGCGGCGCGGGCGCGAACCCGGCCTCCCGGAACTCGTTGTACAGCGTCCTTTCGATGGCCAGCGACACGTCAAGCCCGACCACGTCCAGCAGCGCGAACGGCCCCATCGGCAGCCCGCAACCCACCTTCATCGCGGTGTCGATGTCGTCGGCCTCGGCGTAGTGGCCCTCCAGCATCTTCACCGCGTCGTTGAGATACGGGAACAACAGCGCGTTCACGATGAACCCGGCCCGGTCCGCGCAGTGCACCGGATGCTTGCCGACCCGCTGGCAGATCGCGTGCGCGGTGGCGACGGCCGACGGCGACGTCGAGATCGTCGCGACCACCTCGACCAGTTTCATCACCGGCGCCGGATTGAAGAAGTGCAGTCCCACAACGTCTTCCGGCCGACTCGTGGCCGCGGCGCAGGAGATCACCGGCAGCGAGGACGTCGTCGTGGCCAGCACCGCGCCCGGCTTGCACACCTCGTCCAGCGCACCGAACACCACCGTCTTCACGGCAAGATCCTCGGCGACGGCCTCGACCACGAGATCGCAGTCGGCCAACGCCACGAACTCGACAGCGGGCGTGATCCGCCCCAGCACCGCGTCCCGGTCGGCCGCCGTCAGCCGGCCCTTCGCGACCGCCCGGTCCAACGACTTGCGCACCTTGCCGATCGCCCCCGTCGCCTTGTCCGGATCCCTGGCCCGCAGCACGACGTCGAAACCGTTCTTGGCGAACACTTCCGCGATGCCCGTTGCCATCGTGCCGGTGCCGATCACGCCGACCCGGTGCACGTCCCGCCCGCTGAACGCGGTGTCCTGCCCGGTCGGCGTGTGCACGTCGGGCACGACCACCGGCGAGTCCGGTGCGTCGTACGTGTAGAAGCCGCGACCCGTCTTACGGCCGAGCAGCCCGGCCGTGATCATCTGCTTGAGCAGCGGAGCCGGTGCGTGCAAACGGTTGCGCGACTGGTGGTACATCGAGTCGAGGATCTCGTACGCGGTGTCCAGCCCGATCAGGTCGAGCAGTTGCAGCGGGCCCATCGGGTAGCCGCAGCCGTAGCGCATGGCCGCGTCGAGGTCCTCGCGGGTCGCGTAGCGCTGCTCGTACATCGTGACGGCGTGGTTGAGATAGCCGAACAGCAGGGCGTTGGCGATGAAGCCGGCGCGATCGCCGATGACGACCGGTTCCTTGCCCAACGACCGGACGAAGGCGACGACGTCGTCGATCACGTCGGGCTCGGTGACCACGGTCCGGACCACCTCGACCAGCTTGAGGATCGGCGCCGGGTTGAAGAAGTGCAGGCCTACCACTTTGCCCGGCCGCCGGGTGTGCACGCTCAGCTCGGTCACCGACAGTGACGACGTGTTGGACGCGAGAATGACATCCGGTCGGGTAATCCGGTCCAGCTCGGCCAGCACCTCGGTCTTCGTGTCCAGATGTTCCGGGATG
>DATBCR010000453.1:0-15421 GCA_036270375.1 Pseudonocardiaceae bacterium
CCCGATACTCTGCGGAGTTGACGGATTACGGCGCGCACTACGGGGGCGGGCATGGTCGACGGCACCAACGCGATCAACAACGACGTCAACCGTACCAGCGGTTTTGCACCACCAATCGAGAGCATCGAGGCGTTGGGCAACGGCGCCCAACAGTTGCTGGCCGCCGCCAACGGTGGGCAACTCGCCTTCGACCCGCAAACCGGCCAGTCTCTGGTACGCGCCCTCAAGGACGCAATCAACGAACTCAACCTCCACGTCACAGAGGCCGGGCGGCTCGTCCTGTCAACCCCGCTGGGTATGACAGCCGGCGGCCGGGCGATCTCGAAGTTCAACGATGAGGTCGCGACGACCGGCCCGAACGCGTTTCGGCCGGCACACCAGCAGTTCGTCATGGCCTTATCGAGTGCGGTGGAAGCCGTCCAGATCGCGATGGACACCTATCTAAAGACCGAGCAGCACACTACCCAGTCGTTCACGCCAACCCACTGATCCGACTCGTGCCAGGGGGATTCGTGCTTCCCAAGCTTGCCATGCTGCCGCTGCTCGCCGCAGGTGTGCTGGCAATGGCAGGGTGCGCTGATACTGTCGCGGGCAATCCGACGCCGGCGGCGGACGTGTCCACGTCGACGACCGAGCCACCGTCCACAGTGTCCACTTCGATCGACCCGTGCGCGTTGATCACCGCCGCGGACGTCCAACAGCTCAGCCTTGTGGCGCGGGGACCGGACAGGGTCGGCGGCGGCCGCGGCTGCAGTTGGTACAAAGATGGTGTGTACGCTGTCGGCTTCAGTATATATGATCAGGTTGGCATAGATCGATTCGCCAGCGGGGAGCCGACCGTAAGCAACCATCCAGTCGGCTCTCATGACGGTCGTGAGTTCATTCCCCCAGAGCATGGTTGTGGGATTGTCCTGGAGATCACCAGATCGTCCATCATTGTTCTTGTTGTTTCGGATGCCGCCGGCGGCGACACGGTGTCGTGCCATCTCGCGGGCGACTTCGCGCTGCTCATCGAGCCGAGGTTGCCGGCGGAGCAGAAGTAAGGGGGATGGGTGATGGGTGTGGACAATCCGGCTCCGGTGTCCGGCCAAGAGGAATATGTCGGCTTTGATCGAGCTCAGAACGAGCGCCGCGCCACTACGCGGATACAGGATTTAGGCGCGGCGCACGGGTTACTCGACGATGCCAGCCACGCCATGAGCGGCGCGGTGATCAATGCCGGCGCGCAAGCGCAGATGACAGCGTGGGCACAGGCACAGGCGGCCCGATTGGAGTCGGGGCTGCGAACCCAGTCGGCGCCAGGATTCGGCGGGCAGAACTATCCGAGTTACTCCACAACGGACTTGTATCGAATGGTGACCACGAACAACGACCCGGGCGCCGTCGGCGAGTCTGGCGCGGCGTGGAACAACATGGGCAACGCATACGCCGTCGTCGCCAAGAGCCTCGGCAAGGCCGTGAGTGCCAGCGAGTCCGGCTGGACCGGCACGGCTGGGGACGCTGCCCGGACGTTCCTCGCCAGCATGGCGAAGTGGGCCGACGACACCGCGCGGGGCGCACAGTTGGCGGCCAATCGGCAGGGCATGCAGTCCGACGCCGCGCAGAGGGCGAAGAACTCGATGCCCAGCCCGATGGAGGCGCCGACCGCGGCCCAGGTGCGGCAGACGATGCTGCTCGCCACATCGAACCCGGCGGCCGGCGCGGCCCAGTTGGACCAACAGTTCCAGGCCGCACAACAGGCCCACGACGAAGCCGTGCGGGTGGTCGAGACGTACGACGCGAACCTGGCCGCCGTCGGCGACACGATGCCGGCATTCAACCCACCACCGGCATTCAACCCCAGCACCAGCACAGCCAACGTTGGCGGTGCGTCAGGGACGACCAGGGCCGGCATCGGCCCGCACTCACAACCGGTTGGCCACGGCGCCGGTTCCGCAAGCAGCCCGACAGCGCCGAAAAGCCAAGCAGGCCAACCAGGACAGGCCAGTCAAAGCGGCCAGCCGGTTCACACGAACCAGCCCGATCAGGCGGGAACGCAGGATCTGACGACGATGAGCGCATCCGCCCCAGCGGCGCGGACCGGTGCCGACCCGACCGCGCCGCCAGCCGCCTCGTTCAGTCAGCCAGGACCTGGTACTACCGACGCGAATCCGCTGCTCACTTCGCCGGTCCCGCCTTACCTGGGTGCACCGGCGGTCGGTGGGCGGGCGGTTGGTGCGGTTCGGGTTCCCGGCGGCTCGCCAGGGGAGTCCGGTGGGTCGGGTGCGCGCGGTGGTGCCGCGGCCGACGCCAAGGAGGTGGGCGTGATGGAGCGCGCGACGCCCGGCGCGGGCGAAACCGGTGGTGCGCCGGCCATCGCCGCCGGTCGCGGCGGGAAAGGCAGCGGGGACAAGGAACGCAAGCGGCCGTCCTACCTCGCCAACCCCGATCCGGCCGAGACATTCGGTACCGACGAACTGGTGGCGCCGCCGGTCATCGGTGCGTGATGCCCGAGATCGTGAGCCTGAGCCTGCCGACCGCTGATCTACTGTGGGAGCACCTGGCGCTCGGCCGATTACCGGCGCCATTCGAGATCCGGTCCGTCGGCGCCACCGAGAGCGAGCGGGCCGGGCTGCGTGCGGAGATGTGGAGTGATCTGACGTCCCGCGGTCTCGCCACGGCCGGCCGGCTCGAGAAACGGATCGCGGACCTGCTCGCCGTCCTCGCCCGCTTTGAGTCGGCGATCACATCGCTCAGTGTGCTCGACGACGGTCGCCTCATGCGGTCGATCGCCGCCACCGACGGCAGGCGTGCCGTGCTTGCCGTGCAGGGAGTGCGGAATCTGCATGTCGCGGGGATCGAGCCGGGGGAACTCGCGGTGTCCATTGTGGACCTTCTGCCGGCCGCGCACCCGTTTCCCGGCCGCCCGGTGACCATCCAGGACAGCGACGACGACAAGGCCACACCGATGCTGGCCAGTCCACGCCGACGGGCCGGCTACTTCATCGCCAAGGTCCGCGTCGGCACACACACGTCATCCGAACTGGCCTGGGTCGACACGGACCTCGGCCGCTTCTCCAGCCGGTACGTCCGCGACCCCACCGGCGCCCGCTGCACCGCCCACACCCACGTCGGCCGGGACGAACTCGTGGCGCAGCTCACCCAACTGCTTGCGAAGCTCACCACGAACCGGTAAGCCGTTCGAGCCCGGCTCAGGCACTCTGGTACCCTCGTACCTGCGACCGGCCCCCGTACCTACGGGGGCGGCAAAGTGGAGTCCCGCTCCCACCCGATTCGTCCCAGTGGCGTCCGGGTCCGGTCCCGAGGTCAGGCCGTCGAAGGACGGTATGGCCCGCGGAGTTCTCGGCACGTGCGAACCGTGTCGGGGCGATCGGTCGGCAGCGGCCCCGTCTCGCCAACTGGCGACGGGGCTTCAAGCCGTGTTGGGGCACCGCCGAGCCTTTCGGCCGCGACGGTAACAACCCCCGAGCCGAGGAGGCCCCATCAGCCCCGAGCCGCGCACCACCGAGCCGCGCATCAACGATCGCATCCGGGTTCCCGAGGTCCGCCTCGTCGGACCGGCTGGCGAACAGGTCGGCATCGTCCGCATCGAGGACGCGTTGCGACTTGCCCAGGAATCGGATCTGGATCTCGTTGAGGTCGCACCGCAGGCGCGCCCACCCGTGGCCAGGCTCATGGACTACGGGAAGTTCAAGTACGAGAGTGCACAGAAGGCGCGTGAGTCGCGTCGCAACCAGCAGTTCACGGTGATCAAGGAGCAGAAGCTCCGGCCGAAGATCGACTCGCACGACTACGAGACCAAGAAGGGCCACGTGGCCCGCTTCCTCTCGCACGGGAACAAGGTCAAGGTGACCATCATGTTCCGCGGTCGTGAGCAGTCCCGGCCCGAGCTGGGTTCCCGGTTGCTGCAACGGTTGGCCGACGACGTCGCCGAACTGGGCTTCGTCGAGGCGTCACCGAAGCTGGACGGCCGCAACATGATCATGGTTTTGGCGCCGCACAAGAAGCTGCAGAAGCCGCAGCAACCACGTACCCGCTCCGGTACGTCCGAGCTGGAAGCCCTTGGGGGCACTGACGGTGTGGAGCTGGCCGCGACCGCGGAAACGGTCGAGGGCCAGAGCGCAGGCCAGCAGTGATCCCCGGGCGCCGGTGAACTCCGGCGCCCGGCGTCACGAGTAGCCACGAAACTCCGGTGGCCGCTGTCGATGCGGTCGCACAACGATGAGGACGAGCATGCCGAAGAACAAGACGCACAGTGGTGCTTCGAAGCGCCTGAAGGTGACCGGCACCGGCAAGGTGCTGCGCCAGAAGGCCGGCACACGGCACAAGCTGGAGAAGAAGTCCAGCAAGCTGACCCGCCGGCTGGCCGGCACCGTCGAGATCGCCAAGAGCGACCTCTCGCGCGCCAAGAAGCTGCTCGGTCGCTGACCTGCACGCTCGGCAACCTTCTGCACACCAGGGGCCATGACGCCCCACGAGACCGGACAGGATTTCCACCGTGGCACGCGTGAAGCGGGCGGTCAACGCCCAGAAGAAGCGCCGCACCACCCTTGACCTGGCGAGTGGCTACCGCGGCCAGCGGTCGCGGCTCTACCGCAAGGCCAAGGAGCAGGTGCTCCACTCGCTCAACTACGCGTACCGGGACCGCCGGGCACGCAAGGGCGACTTCCGTCAGCTGTGGATCACCCGCATCAACGCGGCGGCCCGGCAGAACGGTATGACCTACAACCGCTTCATCCAGGGCCTCAAGGGCGCCGGCATCGAGGTGGACCGCAAGATCCTCGCCGAGCTGGCGGTCAGCGACCCGACCGCGTTCACCGCGCTGGTCGACCTGGCCCGCGAGCACGCGGGCGCGCAGGGCAGCCAGGACTGAGCATCGACGACGAAAACGACGACACGGCATGGCCGGTCCGGCAAGTCGACCTGGGGTGGCTCCGTTCACCGAGCGGACGCCCCGGGTCGTCGCCGCACGGCGGCTGACGCAACGCGCCGGCCGAACCCAGGCCGGCCGGTTTCTCGCCGAGGGCGCGCAGGCGGTCCGCGAGGCACTGGCGTGGGCGGCCGACGGGCACGGTGTCGTGCACGAGTTGTTCGTCACGCCGACGGCGGCCGATCGCAACCCGGATCTGGTGCGAGCGGCCGGATCGGCGTCGATCCGGGTGTCCGAGATCACCGACCGCGCAGCCGCCGCGATGTCCGAAACGGTTACCCCGCAAGGCATCCTGGTGGTCTGCGATCTGGTGGACCAGCCGGTCGACACGGCGTTGTCCGGCTCGCCGATGCTCGTCGTCGTGCTGTGCGGGATCGCGGATCCGGGCAACGCGGGCACCGTGCTGCGGGTCGCGGACGCGGCCGGCGCGGATGCCGTGCTGCTGGCCGGTGACACGGTCGACCCGCACAACGGCAAGTGCGTCCGTGCCACCGCGGGCAGCCTGTTCCACCTGCCGGTGGCCAGAACCCGCGATGCCGAGGACGCGCTCGCTGCCTGCCGGACCGCGGGCCTGCGACTGATCGCCGCCGACGGCCACGCGACCGACGACCTCGACACCGCCGCCGAGGGGGGTCAACTCGACGGCCCGACCGCGTGGGTGTTCGGCAGCGAGGCACACGGCCTGCCGTCGGAACTGCGCGCCGCGACCGACCGGTCGCTGCGGGTACCCATCCACGGTGCCGCCGAAAGCCTGAATCTCGCCACGGCCGCCGCGGTCTGCCTGTACGCCTCCACCCGAGCACAGCGAAACACCCGAGGACCGCGGTCGGATGCCGGAACTCGCAGGCGACCAACCAGCCCGATCTCGTAGGATCGGTCTGCTCGGCACCCGGCCACCCAGGTGCCGACCAGACCCGAGTCCCGCCACACCGCCGGTCACACGGAGACGCCCAGGAGTTGTTCACCACCATGTCCGCAGCGAACGATCCGTACGACCCCAAAGAGGTCGCGGCCCTGGCGCCGGAGACCCTGCTGTCCGCGGTGAAACAGGCCGATGCCGCGTTCGCCGAGGCGGCCGACCTGGACATGCTGGCCGAACGGCGGCCGGCGCACCTCGGTGACCGCTCCCCGGTGCTGTTGGCCCGCCGCGAGATCGGCGCGCTGCCGCCCGCTGCCAGGGCCGAGGCCGGCGCGCGCGTCCAGGAGGCCCAGGCGGAGATCAAGGCGGCCTACGAGCACCGGCATGCCGAACTCACCGCGCGGCGCGACGAGCGCATGCTGCGGGAGGAGGCCGTCGACGTCACCCTGCCGTGGGACCGGATCCCGAGGGGCGCCCGGCACCCGATCACCACCACGTCCGAGTGGATCGCGGACGTGTTCGTCGCCATGGGCTGGGAGGTCGCCGACGGGCCGGAGGTCGAGACCGAGTGGTTCAACTTCGACGCCCTGAACACCGGCAAGGACCACCCCGCGCGCACCATGCAGGACACCTTCTATGTCGCGCCCGCGGATTCCGGGCTGGTGCTGCGTTCGCAGACCTCGCCGGTGCAGATCAGGTCCCTGCTCGCCGGCCGGCTGCCGATCTACGTCGTGTCGCCGGGCCGCGTGTTCCGCACCGACGACCTGGATGCCACGCACAGCCCGGTGTTCCACCAGACCGAGGGCCTCGCCGTGGACAAGGGCCTCACGATGGCGAACCTCAAAGGCACGCTGGACGCCTTCGCGAAGGCGATGGTCGGCGAGAGCGCGCGGGTCCGGCTGCGTCCGTCGTTCTTCCCGTTCACCGAGCCGTCCGCCGAGATGGACGTGTGGTTCGAGGCGAAGAAGGGCGGCCCCGGCTGGGTCGAGTGGGGCGGCTGCGGCATGGTCAACCCGAAGGTGTTGATCAGCTGCGGCATCGACCCCGACGTGTACTCCGGGTTCGCGTTCGGCATGGGTGTCGAGCGAACCCTGATGTTCCGCAACGGTTTGCCGGACATGCGGGACATGATCGAAGGCGACGTGCGGTTCACCACCGCATTCGGAATGGAGGCGTAGGCCGGTGCGCGTACCCGTCAGCTGGTTGGCCGAGCGGCTCGACCTGCCCGCATACGACGACGGCATCACACTGGCCGAGCGGTTCGCCGAGGCGTTCGTCCGGGTCGGCATCGAGGTCGAGGAGGTCATCGAACTCGGTTCGGTGACGGGCGAGGTCGTGGTCGGCCGGGTCGTCGAGATCGACGACCTGACCGGCTTCAAGAAGCCCATCCGGTTCTGCCGGGTGCAGGTCCTCGCCGACGAGAGAGCGGCTGACTCGGTGCGCGGCATTGTCTGTGGTGCCACCAACTTCGTCGAAGGCGACCTCGTCGTGGTCGCGCTGCCGGGTACCGTGCTGCCCGGCGGGTTCGCCATCGCCGCGCGCCAGACGTACGGCCACCTCAGCGACGGCATGATCTGCTCGGTCCGCGAACTCGGCCTCGGCGACGAGCACAACGGCATTCTCGTGCTGCCGAGCGGCACCGCGAGCCCCGGCGCGAACGCGGTCGAACTGCTCGAACTGGCCGACACCGTGCTCGACCTGGCCGTCACACCGGACCGCGGCTACGCGCTGTCCATCCGTGGCCTGGCCAGGGAACTGGCCTGTGCCTTGGACATCGGGTTCAACGACCCGGCCGGGATCGAGGTGCCGGCGGCCGAGGGCGACGCGTGGCCGGTGCACATCGCCGACCAGATCGGCTGCCGCCGGTTCGTCACCCGCAGGGTCACCGACATCGACCCGACCGCGCCGACCCCGCTGACCATCCAGCGCAGGCTGATGCTGTCCGGCGTCCGGTCCATCTCGCTGTCCGTCGACGTGACCAACTACGTCATGCTGGAGACCGGCCAGCCACTGCACGCGTTCGACACGTCGTCGCTGCACGGCAACATCGTGGTACGCAGGGCGAAGCCGGGCGAACGACTGACCACATTGGACGATGTGACACGCGCGCTCGACCCGGACGACCTCGTCGTCGCGGACGACAGCGGCGCGATCAGCCTTGCCGGCGTGATGGGCGGCGCGTCCACCGAGGTGCGGCCGGACAGCACGGACATCCTGCTTGAGGCGGCGAACTGGGAGCCTGCGTCGATCGCGCGGACCGCCCGCCGGCACAAGCTGCCGAGCGAGGCGTCCCGTCGGTTCGAGCGCTACGTCGACCCGGCCGTGCCGCCTGCGGCGCTGGAACTGGCCGCCCGACTGCTTGCCCGGCACGCGGAGGGCGCGATCCAGCCCGGCCGCACGGATGTCGGCCGCCCCGAACTGCCCGGCCCGGTCACCATCCCGATGGGCCTGCCCGACCGCACCGCCGGTGTCCGCTACGACCGGGGCGTCACCGCGGGCCGGCTGCAGCAGATCGGCTGCGCGGTGGAGATCGGCGCCGCCGAGGACGGCACGCCGCTCGTCACGGCGACCCCGCCGAGTTGGCGCGCCGACCTGACCCAGCCGGCCGACCTGGTCGAGGAAGTGTTGCGGCTGGAGGGTTATCACACCATCCCGTCGGTGTTGCCGCCCGCGCCGCCCGGCCACGGCCTGACGTCGGTGCAGCGGCGCAGGCGCTCGGTGTCCCGCGCGCTGGCCGAGGCCGGCTACACCGAGGTGCTGCCGTTCCCGTTCGTCGGGTCGGGCGTCTGGGACGATTTCGGGCTGGCCGATGACGATCCCCGCCGCCGCGCGTTGCGCCTGCTCAACCCGTTGGAGTCCGACGCCGACCTGATGGCGACGACCTTGCTGCCCGGTCTGCTCGATGCCTTGCAGCGCAACGTATCCCGTGGCTTCACGGATCTCGCGCTGTACCACATCGGCCAGGTCGTGCTGCCGGCCGAGAAACAGCCCGCGGTGCCCGAGGTCGGCGTGTCCGGCCGGCCGACGGATGCCGAACTGGCCGCGCTGTACGCGGCGCTGCCGGACCAGCCGGTGCACGTGGCCGCGGTGCTGGCCGGCCGGCGGCAGCAGCCGGGCTGGTGGGGCAAGGGCGAACCTGCGGTGTGGTCGGACGCGGTGCAGGCCGCGCGCACCGTGGCCGAGGTGTCGGGTGTCGAACTGGAGATCAAAGCCGCGGATCACGCGCCATGGCATCCGGGCCGCTGCGCCGAATTTTCCTACGACGGCACGGTTGTCGGCCACGCGGGCGAACTGCACCCCAAGGTGATCGAGGCGCTCGGCCTGCCGAAGCGGGCGTGCGCGATGGAGCTGAACCTGGACGGCATTCCGGTGCCGGAGCGGCGGCCGGTACCGGTGGTGTCGCCGTATCCGCCGGTACTGCTGGACGTGGCGCTGGTGGTGGACGCGACTGTCCCGGCCGCGCAGGTGTCCCGGGTGCTGCGGGACGGCAGCGGCGCGCTGCTGGAACACCTGTCGCTGTTCGACGTCTACACCGGACAGCAGGTCGGCGCCGGCAAGCGGTCGCTCGCGTATTCGCTGCGGTTCCGCGCGCCGGACCGGACCCTGACCCGCGACGAGGCCACCGCGGCCCGGGACGCCGCGGTGGCCATTGCCGCCGAACGGTTCGGCGCGGCACTGCGCGCCTGAACGAGGCCCCCGGTCCCCGTTACCGGAGATCCATCGTCTCCCAGACGGACACCGCGTCCGGCGGGTTGTGCTGCTGGCCGGTGACGCCGACCTGCAACTGATCCGGCAGCCGTTGCGTCATCAGCGGAACAGCGGCCAGCGCCGTGTTGTGCGTGCCGTGCTCGTCGATCCCGACCACCCGCGCGCAGTTGATGTTCGGCCATGTCGCCCCGCCTGGCGGCTGCATGCCGTCGCAGAGCACCGCGAGCCCGTCCACCCGCGCGGCCACGCCTGGTCCGGGTTGGAGGGTCATGCCGCACGACGTGACGAGCTGGACGTCCACCTTGGGCGCCGGAAGCGAACACTGGCTCGGGTAGTGCTGTTCCAGCGTGCGCAACACACCCAGCCCACCCGGATTGTCCGGTGTGGCTGCGATGTGTTCCAGGCACACCTCGAGACCGAACACGATCGGCACACCCTTCGGGCCGGCGACGCCGTGCACCTTGAACGCGTGCCAGCGCCACCAGTCCCAGTCACCGAGGATCGGCGCGAACATCGGGTTCAGCGCGGCGTCCCAGTTGCTGCGGTCGGTGTCCAGCGCGTAGTCGATCGAGGACATCAGCGCCTTCTGGTTGGTGGACAGCCCACCCATCGTCGGCACCTCGCAGCGCTGGGTGTTCGCGTCGCGTTCGGCAGGCGTGAGTTCGGTGCCGGGGCCGCCCTTGAGCACCATGACGGTGTTGAAGTACGTCGGATGCGTCGTGCCGGACTGCTGTGCCGACTTGTGCCAGAACATGGTGCCGGGCACGATCAGCCAGTCCGCGTACGTCTGGGTGGCGAAGAACGGTTTGAGGATAGCGTCCGCGACGTTCGGCAGCAGTTGTTCGCCGTTGGGGTAGCTGTCGTTCAGTTCGACGCCCGGCTGGCTCGGCCCGCCGTAGCGGAAGTAGAACTCCGGTGCGATGAACACCTTCAATGTATTGCTGTCGCCCAGTTTCTGCGCGAACGTGGTCCTGGTCCAGTCGGCGACCTGGCACAGGATCCGGGCCCGCATGTCGGCGTCCTTGCGGTAGGCGTTCACGTCCGTCTGCGGCAGTACCCGGGTCGGCTGCGACGTGACCGATCCGTAGCCGATGATCTGTATTCCGGTGTAGTTCGACATCCCGGCTCCATGGGATTCGTGTTGGCGGCGAAGGGGTTTCCGGCAAAGGCAAGGAAAGGCGATGTAGAGCGGGGGCGCGGGGTACGGGGACAGGGGTGCCCCGCGCCCCCGGGTGGTGGCCGCGGCTACGTCACGCAGGGCCGCCACCGGCTGGTGCACCGTGCCGGTCTGCGCACCCGGGAGGATTCGTCGGCTCAGGCGGTGCCGGAACTGACGGACCAGGTGTTGGTCGAGGACAGCACGGCCACCATGTCGAACGTGCCGTCGAAGGGCACCGCGGCCTCCTGGGTGATCTGTTCGATGTTCATGACCTGGCCCTGCTCGTAGGTGCCGGCCGTGACCCAGTACTCCGGGTGCGGCGTGAACACGAGGTTCATGTTCGGCTGGGCCTGCACCACGAACACACCGGCGTTGGACATGCCGATGCCGACGGTCGCGGTGGCGGTCGGGATCGCCGACAGTTCCCGGATGTACAGCGAGCCGAGCTCCGCGACGCCGGCCGCCGGGCCGGGCACGAAGGTGAAGGCGCCGTTGCGGTAGTCGAACTGGATCTGGTTCGCGGTGAGGTCGTCCGGGTCGGCCGGCTCGGTCTCCTGCGCGCGGAACGTCACGCCCGGCTGCAGCGATCCGGTCTGCGCCCACACGAAGTTGTAGTCGAGCGACCAGACGAACGTCACGGTCGTCTTCGGCCACGCGGGCGCCGTCAGCCACGCCAGCGACATCGCGTCCGGCACGCCGAGGTCGACCGGCTTCTGGTAGATACACAGGTCCTGGAACTGCGTGGAATTGTTGGTCACGGTCAGGGAATAGTTTGTGGACACGGCTAATACTCCTCGTGAGGTGCGACGATTGCGATTAGGCCATTACGGTGGATCACCCAGCGGAAACGCCTCGATCGGGTCGGTCGCGCTCGCTGGTCTGCTGCCTGGCGCCCATGGGTATTGCTGCCACGTAGGCTGTTGGCTGTCAGGTCGCCGCCTTCGGAATTGTTCGCCGGCTTTCTGGTGATTTCCCAAGGCGCTTCAAGTAGAACACCAGTAGAATGAGATGGTCAAGAACCGTGGATGTCACTCGATGGTGCTGTCCGAACCTTTACGGAGCGCGATCCCGGGTCGTCCGGCTGTTGTTGTTTCGCAACATGTCCACCCTGGACGCGTAGTGAAAGCGTGATGCCCGATGCACTGTCGGATCTGTGGCCGGCCGATCCCGGCCGGCGGCACCGGACGGCCGCGGCTGTACTGTTCGCCGGCCTGCCGGCAACGCGCCTATCGTGGCCGCAGGGCGGTCGCCGAACATCCGGCCGGCGCGGTCGGCGTGCTGGGTTCCGTGGCCGGTCAACTGCGCGAGAACGCCGACCTGATCGTGCTGTTGTGCACCGGTTGGGCACCGCCCGCCGACGCCGACGGCGTGACGCTCGCGCGGCTGCTCGCCGACACCGATCACCTCGCGACCCAGCTACGCGAACTTGGTGCTCTACTGACCGATTCGGACGGATCGGGTGTGATGTAACGCATGACGGAACCGATCGTGGTCCAGACCCGCGGAATTCCCACGGCCGGACAGTGATCCGCACCCGCGTCGCCCGATCGGCCCAGCGTTGCTGGATTACTCCGGCGGCGGCCGGCGGGTCGCCTCCCGTCGGGACAAAGGGGACAGTTCGGGGTGGACGGCCACGAACTCGCGCACCCACGCCGGGTCGGTCTTGCCGTACTCCCGCAGCGCCCGGCCGATTCCCTTGCGCAGGAAGAAGTCCTGATCATCCACGTTGGCCTCGACGCAGTCGGCGAGCAACGTCAGATCCGTGTCGGCCTTCGCCTTGATCTGGCAGATCACCGAGGCCCGCCGCCAGGCTGTTAATCACGCGCGCTCCATTCCGGTCTCCGGCAGTATGGCCGGATGGTATGGACAGCACCTGACGTCGAACAGGCCGACGAGCCGGTCATCGGCGACGACCGGACCATCTTGACGGCCTTCCTGGACGGCCAGCGGGACTACCTGCTGCACAAGTGCGCCGGGCTGACCGGCGAACAGCTCGCCCGGCGCGCGGTGCCACCGTCGACCCTGTCGCTGCTCGGTCTGCTGCGGCACATGGCCGAGATCGAGCGGAGCTGGTTCCGGCGCCGCGTCGCCGGTGCCGACGTGCCGTGGCTGTATGTCAGGGACGACGACAACGACGCCGACTTCAACGATCTCGAGCCGACACAGGCCGAGGAGGCCTACGCGTGCCTCCTGCGGGAGCGGAAGCTCGCCGACGCGGCCGTCGCCGACATCGCCCTCGACGACACGTTCGTACACACCCGTTGGGGCGAGATGTCCCTGCGCTGGGTGTTCCACCACATGCTCGTCGAGTACTCGGTGCACAACGGCCACGCCGATCTGCTGCGTCAGTGCACGGACGGTGCCACAGAGCCCGATTGATTGAACTTGCATCGTCGTGCATAATTATCCACGTGACGGTGCGGGTTGCTGTGGCGGGCGCGAGCGGTTACGCGGGTGGCGAACTGCTTCGCCTGCTGCTGGCGCACCCGGACGTGGAGATCGGCGCCCTCACCGCGGGCGACAGCGCGGGCACCCGGCTCGCCGCGCACCAGCCGCATCTGGTCCCGTTGGCCGACCGGGTCCTTGCCGACACCACCCCGGACGTCCTCGCCGGCCACGACGTCGTCTTCCTCGCGCTGCC
Source organism: Pseudonocardiaceae bacterium (assembly GCA_036270375.1). Lineage (GTDB taxonomy): Bacteria > Actinomycetota > Actinomycetes > Mycobacteriales > Pseudonocardiaceae > DATEPR01. The sequence continues at coordinate 13,298 of DATBCR010000453.1, forward strand.
GCACGGCCGGTCCGCCGCCCTCGCCGCCGCACTCGGCCCGGACACCCTGGTGATCGACTGCGGCGCGGACCACCGGTTGATCAGCGCGGCCGACTGGACCCGGTGGTACAGCGGCCCGCACGCCGGCACCTGGCCCTACGGCCTGCCGGAACTGCCCGGCCTGCGGGACAAGCTCGTCGGCGCCCGCCGGATCGCCGTGCCCGGCTGCTACCCGACCGCCGTCAGCCTCGCGCTCGCGCCTGCCCTGGCAGCGGGCCTCGTCGAACCCGACGTGCAGGCGGTCGCGGTCAGCGGCACGTCCGGCGCAGGCCGCGCCCCCAAACCGCACCTGCTCGCCGCCGAGGTGCTCGGTTCCGCGTCCGCCTACGGTGTCGGCGGCACGCACCGGCACACCCCGGAGATCACGCAGAACCTGACCGCCGTGGCCGGCGGCCCGGTCACCGTCTCCTTCACCCCGGTCCTGGCCCCGATGTCCCGCGGCATCCTGGCCACCTGCTGCGCCCCGATCCGCCCCGGCACTGATAAGGAAGCCGCCCGCAAGACCTACGAGGCCGCCTACGCCGACGAACCATTCGTGCACCTGCTCCCCGAAGACACGTGGCCGACCACCGCCGCCACCCTCGGCGGCAACGCCGTGCACCTCCAGGTCACAGTTGACGCCGGTGCCGGCCGCTTGGTGGCAATCGCAGCGGTCGACAATCTCACCAAGGGCACTGCGGGCGCGGCCATCCAGTCGATGAACCTCGCACTCGGCTTCCCTGAAACCACAGGGCTTTCCACGGTGGGGCTGGCGCCGTGAGCGATTTGCCGGCCGGCTTCCGGTTCGCCGACAAGAACATCTTGGTCAACGACGGCCCGACCGACACCGCCGCCGGCCAGTTCGTCGGCTCCGAACCGAACGAGCTGTGGTCCCGCCAGGTCCTGACCGACGGCCAACTGCGCGCGGTGGTCTTCGAGCCGTCGAAAAGCGGATTCGACGCCGTGCACTCGACCGCCGAGCGGGTCGCCGGCCAGCTCGGCGTCGGCGCGGTCGAGGTCGCCGTCTGCTGGGCCACCGACCCGAAGCCACAACCCGCCGTGCACGGCGACTGGCGCGTCACCGGTTTCCCGACCGGTAACGGCACCGTCCTGGCCACGGACGCCGCCCTCGACCCGGCGACGATGAAAGCCGTGCTGGAAAACAACAACGGCACCGTCCTGCTGCTGGCGTCCGGCGCGTCGGGCCACTCGCCGACAGCGGCCGAGTTCACCGCCGCCCTGCGCACTAACTCACATGCCGACGCGGCGGGCAAAGCCGAGGTGCTGATCGAGGCTTTGCCGTGGCTGCAACGGTTCCACGACAGCGTGGTGGTCGTGAAGTACGGCGGCAACGCGATGACCGACGACAAGCTCAAACGGGCCTTCGCGCAGGACATGGTGTTCCTGCGACTGGTCGGCCTGCACCCGGTCGTCGTGCACGGCGGCGGCCCGCAGATCACCGCGATGCTCGACCGGCTCGGCATTCCCGGCGACTTCAAGGGCGGCCTGCGGGTGACCACCCCGGAGACCATGGACATCGTGCGGATGGTGCTGGTCGGCCAGGTCGGCCGCGAACTCGTCGGCCTGATCAACCAGCACGGCCCGTACGCCGTCGGCATCTCCGGCGAGGACGCGCACCTGTTCACCGCGCGGCGCAGGCCGGCGATCGTGGACGGCGAACCGGTGGACATCGGGCTGGTCGGCGACGTGGTCGCGGTGAACCCGGACGCCGTGCTGGACATCGTGCGCGCCGGCCGGATCCCGGTGGTGTCCACGGTCGCGCCGGACGCCGACGGCGTGGTGCACAACGTGAACGCGGACACCGCCGCGGGCGCCCTTGCGATCGCGCTGCAGGCCGCGAAGCTGGTCGTGCTGACCGATGTGGAGGGTCTGTACCTGGACTGGCCGGACCGTTCCTCGCTGCGGCACCAGATCCGGGCGGACGAACTGGCCCGTGTGCTGCCAGGGCTCAGTTCCGGGATGGCGCCGAAGATGGAGGCGTGCCTGCGGGCCGTGCGCGGCGGCGTGTCCAGGGCGCACGTCATCGACGGCCGGCTCGCACATTCGCTGCTGCTCGAGGTGTTCACCACACGAGGCGTGGGGACC
>DATBCR010000454.1:0-13440 GCA_036270375.1 Pseudonocardiaceae bacterium
CAGCGGGGTTCCGTTGCGCAGCGCAGTTTCCGCGGCCAGCGTGATCAGCTCGCCGACGGCGGCACCGAGGCTGCCGCCCATGAACCGGAAATCCATCACCGCCATCGCGAGCGGCCGGCCGCCGATCCGTGCGGTGCCGGCGATGACCGCGTCATCGAGGCCGGTCGCGGCGCGCGCCTTGGCCAGTCGGGCCGGGTAGGGCTGGGAATCGGTGAACCCCAACACATCCGTGGCCAGCACCCGGGCGCCGAGCGGTGTGAAACTGCCGGTGTCGGTGAGCTGCTCGATCCGCTCGGTCGCGGTGAGCCGGTGGTGGTGTCCGCACTCGTGGCAGACGCGGAGGCTCCGCATCAGCTTCTTGGCGTAGTGCAGCACACCGCATCCGACGCACCGCGACCAGCTCGCCACGGGCGCATCCGTGGCCGGTTCGCGGGTCGTGGTCACCGTAGTGCCCCGTTCGGTTCGGCGGCGCCTGCCGGTGCCCACTCGTAGAAGCACCGTGCCTGGGCGTCCTTCGGTGAGCGCCAGGTAGGCAGGTACGGGGTGATGAACTCGTCGAGGCGCCTGCTGATCCGGGTGAACTCCGGATGCGTCCGCGCGGTCTCGATCGCCTCGGCGCCGGTCTGCTCGGTTTCCAGCAGGTGCACGTACAGGTCACCGAGCCGCCAAAGCGAACGGTGCCGCACGCCCGCGATCGCCGGCAGTTCGGTCCGGTCGGACTCCGCCCAGATCTCGGCGACCCGCCGATCGGTGTCCGGCGTGATCCTGGCGATGATCAATGACCTGTTCATGAGTATTCCCCGGTCTGTGTCTGGTGCTATACAAGGAATTTCACCCTGATCGGGTCCCGAGGTCGTGAGCCATCGGTCCTGACGGCGGTAGGAACTCAGGCCCTGCTGGTCATCGAGACGGCGTCCGCGAGCAGGCCGATCTGATCGATCGCGGCCGAGCACGGCACGAGGATCAGTTCGTCGCAGCCGGACTCCTCGAACGCCCGGACCGTCCTGGCGACACTCTCGGCGCCGATGGCCGCGTTGTTCACGACGACCTGCGCGTACGGCGGCGCGAAGCCGTAGTAGTGCCGGATGTGTTCGTTCGCAACGCGTTCCGCGCTGTCGCCGAGCGCGAAGTACGTCAGCGCGAGCAGCCGTGGTGAACCGGGCCGACCCACCTGCCGCCACGCCTCGCGGACCTCGGCCGCGCCACCACGGAACATGCCGACACCGCCGCTGCCGGCGATCCAGCCGTCACCCTCGGCGGCGGCCCGCGCGATGGCACGGGGGGAATGCCCGCCGAGGATCAGTTCCGGGCCGCCGGAGCGGGTCGGCTGCGGCCCGACACCGCCGGCGAAGCCACGCCGGTCACCGGCCCAGAGCTGGCGCAGTTCGGCCAGTTGCGTGTCGAACTCCTTGCCACGGCTGCGATGTTCGGCGCCGCTCGCGGTGAAGTCGTCCGGCCGCGCGCCGACCGCCATACCCAGCACGAGCCGGCCGCCGGAGATCCGGTCCACGCTGGCCGCCTGTTTGGCGAGCAGCGCGGTGTTCGTGTGCAGTGGGGCGATCATGATGGCGGTCGTGAGCCGGATCCGTTCGGTGATCGCGGCGACAGCGGCGAGCGTCGTCAGGCCCTCGTAGTTGTCGTAGACCATGCGGTCGAGGGTGGAGATGGTGGAGAAGCCCGCCCGCTCGACTTCGATCGCCCAGTCGAGCAGGTCCCTGCCCGCGGTGCCGGGCACCGAGTTGGGCAGGCCGAGTCCGATGTCCATGGCGTCCCCCTCAGTTGACGTTGCCGGCCGGCAACGGCTGGTCGTGGCGCCGGGACAGGACACATTCCAGTGCGGCATCGCGGAAGAACGCGCGGGCGCCCTCGGGGCTGCGCATGTCACGCGGCACGCTCAGGTGCTCCTCGAGTTCGTCCTCGAACTCGCGGACCTCGGGCTGGCGGCTCATGTGCGCGGCCACCATCGGCAGCGGGCCTTCGACCTCGATCACCCGGACGGCCATTTCCTTGCCGACGAAGGCCATCGTGCCCAGCAGCCGGCCGATCACCTCGCCGTCGGCGTTCCGCACGTCGAAGGACGGCCGGCCGCTGCGCGCGAACAACTCCTTCACGACCTGTTCGCTGCCCGCCTTCAACGGGTAGAACAGTGCATGCCACGTGGCCACGTCGTTTCTCCTTAGATAGTGGACAGAACTCACTGGCTTGCGGTGACGCCGCCGTCGACGTAGAGCACCTGGCCGGTGATGAACCGGGCCAGTGGTGACACCAGGTACAGCACGGCGCTGGCCACCTCGTCCGCCTCGGCGAACCGGCCGAGCGGGATCCGCTGCTTGATCATCGTGACGAAACCCTGGTCCGCGGCCCGCACGAACTCGGTGCGCACGAAACCGGGCGCGACCGCGTTCACCGTGATGCCGTGCCGGCCCCATTCCGTGGCCAGCTGCTTGACGAGCAGGTCGAGCCCGGCCTTGCTGGCGCCGTACGCGGTGAAGCCGTGCCGGCCGCCGGCCGCGCCGCGCACCGAGGACAGGTGCACCAGCCGGCCCGGCTCGCCGGACTCGATCAGCCGGCGGCCGACCTCCTGGGAGAGCAGGAAAGCCCCGGTCAGGTTGGTGTCCACGATCTCGCGGAACTCGTCGACGGGGAACCGTTCGGCGGGCACCGTGGTCAGCTTGCTCGCACAGTTGACGAGGACGTCGACGCCGTCGAATTCGTCTGCGACGCCTTGTACGAGGTCGCCGATGCTGTCCTGCGAGGTCAGGTCGACGTGTCGGCCGATCGCTTTCGCGCCGAGGTCCCGCAGGTGGGCGGCGAGTTCGTCGGCCCTGTCTTTCGACCGGCCCGCGACGGCTATCGCGGCGCCTCCCTCGGCGAGTTGTTCGCAGATCACGGTGCCGAGTCCGCCGTAGCCGCCAACCACCAGCACCCGTCGGCCGGCCAGCGTAGTCACGACCGGGCTCCGTCGGTCAGGCCGAACAGTTCTCGTGCCGTACCGGTGCGGATGCGGTCGCGTTGCGCGGCGGTCACATCCAGTTGGTCCAGCATTGCCAGGGCGGCCGGGAGTGGCGTGGCGAGTGGCGGTGAGTCGGTGCCGAACATCAGGTGGTCCGGGCCGAATACCTCCGCTGCCGCGGCCAAGGAGAGTTGGCTCGGTGTCGCGGTGTCCACGTAGATCCGGGAAAGCTGTCGGCTGATCGGCGTGCCGGGCGCTGCCGGCCCGCCGCCGGGCTTGGCTCGTTGTTGGGCCAGGTCCAGCTTCTCGCGCAGCAGGGACAGTGCGCCACCGGCGTTCGCGGCGATCAGCTTCAATGTCGGGTACTTGTCCAGCCAGCCGGCGAACAGGATCGCGGCCACGCCGCTCGTCACGTCACACGGCCGCGCCACGTGCTCGACCAGGCCGAGGTGTCCGTGCATGGCGGCCGCGCCGACCGGTTCGGCCGGCGGGTGCAGTAGGATCGGGCTGCCGGTTTCCGCTGCCAGCGCGAAGAACTGGTCGGCCTCGGGTGCGTCCAGATACCGGCCGCGCACGCTGGTGTTGACGATCAGTCCGACGAACTCCTGCTGTGCCAACCGTTTCGCCGCGCGCGCCAGCGAGTCGTCTTCGGCGAGCGGGTTGACGTAGACGTAGCCACGCAGGTGATCACCGTGCGCCCGAACGGTTTCCGCGACCCACTCGTGGAAGCCGTCGAGCCCGTCGGACGGTTGAGCGTAGTTGTCGAGGCCGGGCACCGGCACCATGGTGCCCGCGCCGACCGGGCTGCCGACGATCGTGGTGTCGATGCCGAGCGCGGCCTTCTGCTCGATCATGCCGTCGATGTCGGCGAGGCTCGGTGGCATCGGGAACCGCTTGAACAGTTCCGGCGACGTCACGTGGCCGTGGATGTCGATGGTCATTCCCGTTGCCTCCCTTGGCTTCGGTCAGGCGCGTGGCGGGCCGAGCACCTTGCCGCCGTATTTCTCGACGGAGGCGATGACCTCGCCGAAGTCCGGGAAGTCGGCCGGGTCGAACTTCGGCACCTCGAGGCGCTGCGCGGGTTTGCCGGTGTCGAAGAACCATCCGTCGAACCCGCCCGGCGTGCCGAGCACCAGCCAGCGCGCGACCGGCGACTCCACCTTGTACGAGTGCGGCAGGTTCCTCGGCGCGAACACCGTGCTGCCCGTGGTCGGCCGGTGCATGATGCCATCGATCTCGATGGACAGTTCGCCGTACAGGACGTAGAAGGTCTCGTCCTCGCGGGTGTGCACGTGCACCGGCGACGCATAGCCGGCGTGCGATGTCTGTTCCGCCAACCAGAACTGGTTGCCGGTCTGCTCGCTGGTGGCCCGGAACATCATCAGGGCACCCATGTGCCAGATCGCGGTGCCCTGCTCGGGGGTGGCGAGATACGGCTTCAAGTCCGACATGGGCTCTCCCTGGGGCCTGATTCGGTTGTGTCCTGTGAGTTTCGCTCCGGATCGGTCCCGATGGGATGGGACCGCAGTCTCACGACCAGGGGATTCGGTCGGGTGATAGTTGTGCCAGGAAAGAACGATCACGGCGCACCACGGAGGTGGGAATGTCCGTCCAGGACAACATCGAACTCGTCCGGACCATCACCGAGAACGGACTCAACAACGGCGACGTCAGTTTCGTCGACGACGTCTTCTCGGACGACTACGTGACCCACGCCCGCGGGCTGGACCTGCCGCGTGGACCGGAGGCGTTCCGCGCGGCGGTCGCCTTCTGGCGGGAGTCCTTTCCGGACTTTCACACCACCATCGAGCACATGGTCGGCGACGGCGAGTACGTCGTGAACCGGTTCAGCACCACGGGCACGCACACCGGGAAGCTGGGCGCGCTGCCGCCGACCGGCAAACGGTTCCACGTCAGCGGCGTCGACATGCACCGTGTCGTCGGCGGCAAGGTGGTCGAATCGTGGATCAGTGACGACATGCCCCGGATCCTGATGGAGATCGGCGTGGTGCCGGCACCCGGCGGCCCGCCGCGCGACCACTGAAACGTCCGACCGTCCTGAGTGGAGGAACAATGCGCCGGATCGGTTTTCTCGGTCTCGGTTCGATGGGCGCGGGTATGGCGGTGCGCCTCGCCGACGCCGGATTCGCCGTGTCGGTCTACAACCGTACGGCGGCCCGGGCGAAACCCCTTGCCGAGCGCGGTATCCAGGTCGCCGACGACCCGGCGCGGGCGGCTGCCGGCGCTGACACGCTGGTGTTGAGCCTGGCCACCCAGGACGCGGTGGACGAAGTGCTGTTCGGCCGGGACGGCGCACTGGCCGCGGCTGACGGCGGCGCGCTGATCGCCAACACCAGCACGGTGTCGCCGGACGACGCCCGGTCCACCGCGGCGCGGATCGTGTCGGCGGGTCACCGGGCGCTGGACGCGTGTGTGATCGGCAACGCGCAACACGCGAGGGACGGCGAGCTGCGATTCATGATCGGCGGCGACGAGGCCGACGTGACAGCGCTGCGGCCGGTGCTTGACGTCCTGGGCAAACAGATCGTGCACGTCGGTGACCACGGCATGGGCGCCACGGCGAAGGTCGCGATGAACCTGCTGATGGGCGTGCAGCTGCAGGCGCTTGCCGAGGCCGTCGTGTTCGGCGAGCGTGCCGGACTGTCGCGGCAGCAGCTGATCGGGATGATCTCGGCCAGTGGTTACAGCTCGCCGATGATGCGGTTCAAGGGCGGTGTGATGGCGCGGCGCGAGTTCGAGCGCGCGGATTTCCGGTTGACCCTGATGCGCAAGGACCTCCTGCTGGCGCTGGCCGAGGCGGAGCGGCTCGGCGTGCCGATGCCGGCCACGTCGGCCAGCTGCGACGTCCTCACGTCGGCGATCGATGCCGGTCTCGGCGAGCTGGACTGCGCGGCGGTGATCGCCCAGGTGGAGCGGATGGCGGGCGGCGGGTGACGGTGAGCTCGGTCGCATTCGGCCCGGGCGGCCGGATCCTGGTCAGCGGCGGCGACGGCCGGACAGTGCGGCTGTGGGACGCGGTTGTGGGACGTCGCCTGACCATCACCTGACCTGAGCGGGTTTCGGCCGGATGGTGCGTTCGGCGGCGCTGATCACCAGGCGCCGGGGGAGGAGGCCGACCAGGCCGGCGAGCAGCGCGTTGCGGCGGCCGTCGACGACGCTCGGTCGGCCCCGCTCCAGCGCGCGAAACGTCGTGGCCACAACCTGTTCCGGTGCGCGGCGGCTGCCGACGGCGGCGTCGTCGGTGCCGACGATCTCGAAGAACGGTGTCTCGGTCGCGCCGGGGCACATCGCGAGCACACGGACGCCGGCCGGGCGTGCCTCCGCCCACAGGGCTTCCGTGAACGACAGCACGAATGCCTTGGTGGCGCCGTAAACCGCCATGTACGGCAACGGCTGGAACGCCGCGGTGCTTGCGATGTTGACGACGGTGCCGCGGCGGCGGGCGATCATGCCGGGCAGGAAACGGGCGGTGAGCTGGACGACGGCGAGGCAGTTCAGGCGCACCTGGTCGGCGAGGCGGGCCGCGTCCGCGTCGGCGACGTCGCCGTGCATGCCGAAACCGGCGTTGTTGATCAGGATGTCGATGTCCTGTTCGAGTGCGGTGACGGTCGCGCAGCCATCCGGCGTGCTGAGGTCGGCGGCCAGGACGTCCACCCGGACACCGTGCGCGGTGCGGATTTTCGTTGCCAGGCCGTCGAGTTTGTCGCGGCTGCGGGCGACGAGGACGAGATGCGCGCCTCGGGCGGCGAACGCGTTGGCGTAGACCGCGCCGATGCCGGTCGAGGCGCCGGTGATCAGGGCTGTCTGCCCGCTGAAGTCGATGGCCATCGTGGCTTCCCTATGTCGTGAATGAGCGCGAGTTCGACCAGCGCGACGAGGTCGGTGCGCAGTTCGCCCGCGTTCTGCCCGCGCCGCAACAGGTCCGCGACGAAGGTGATCAAGAAATATGACACCGCCGGGACACCGTATCAGCGGGTGCTCGCCGATGAGACCGTCACCAAGAAGGTCAAGGTGACCCTCACCCCCCCCCGTTCCCGGGCATCTTGACATGAGTCGTCGGGTCGGGTCACCCCTGTTCGAGGTAGCGCTCGATCGCCTCGACCTTGGTGGTCAGACCGTTCGTCACGCCCGGCCGGATGTCCGCCTTCAACACGACGCTCACCCGGTTGACCCGCGCGGCGACCACGTCGACGGCCCGCTTGACGACGGCCATGACCTCGTCCCAGTCACCCTCGACGCTGGTGAACATGGCGTCGGTCCGATTGGGCAGCCCACTGTCGCGAACCACCTGGACGGCCTCGGCCACCAACGCCCCGACATCCTCGCCGACTCCGATTGGCGTAACCGAAAACGCGACGATCATGACGATTCCCTCCGACTTGACATGTCTGCTGGTTGCTTGTTCACCGTTGGACAAATGGTCAATGGGCTGATCGGCGTGCGGGCGCATGATGATGGCATCGCAACGCACCGCAACGCTTCGAAGGTGACATAATAAGCACTGCCCATCTTCACGTCGTTGAACCGTTAGAGCACGAAATGTTACGGTGCGAGTACGGACGATCTCCGGCAAGAGGACGGGGGCCTGATATGCCTGTGGTGGTCGACGAAGTACAGCTGATCCGGTGGCCGGTCGAGTCGGCCCGGCTCGACCACTACCGGCGACTCGGGGTGCCTCGGCTGCTGGTGGTCGAGGGGCAGGTGGAACCGCCGATCACCGCGGACCTCAAGGAGGACTGGGTTCGGCTGCCGGTGAGCCGGATCGACCTGCGGACCCGGGTGGCGATCCTGCGGGCGCGGGTCGACGCGCAGTCCGCGCCGGAGATCGACCCCGGCGGCACGGTGCGCTACCGCTCCCGATCGGTGACCGTGTCGCCGATCGAGACCGAACTGCTCACCCGCCTCGTGGATAGTTTCGGCGTACTCGTGCAGCGCGACGAACTGCAGCGGCACCTGGACGGACCGGGTGGCACGCGCAACGCGCTCGATCTGCACATCATGCGGCTGCGACGGCGGATCATGCCGCTGGGCCTGATGATCCGCACCGCGTGGGGTCGGGGCTACGTATTGGACAACCAACCCGTCGCAACGGAATCACAGCACCACGGCATCCCTAGGCAGCCCAGTCGTCCAGGTTGCTGATGTGGATCGACGCGAACCGCCACCGCCGGCCGTCGTCGACGAGGACCATCGTGGAGCGGAAGCGGCCGCTGCCGGTCGGCCGGCCCTGGTAGGTGGTCTCCTGGGTCTGGATGCCGACCACGACGGCGGTCGGCCCGTACGTCCGGATCCGGTTGTCCTCCCAGCTGAACTTCTGGTGGACCAGATCACCTGACCGGTATCTGTCCAGCCACTGCCGTTTGCTGAGCAGGAATCCCAGCGGCCCGATACCGAGGAAGTCATCGGCGAGCAGTTCGTCCAGCGCGCCGACATCACCGTTCCGCTCGGCCTCGGCCCAGGCGATGCCGAGATCCCGTAAGTCCTCACACATGGTTTTCTTCTCCCCAGAGTAGACATAAACCAAACATTCTTCGTGCTCTAATAGTTAGACATCTAACTGTACCGCAGTCTAAGGTCGTCACCATGCCTCGTCCTGACAAACCGCCGATCGGACTGGCGGTATCCCGCGTGGCCAAGGCACTCAACCGCGCCTTCGAGGACGTCCTCGCCGGTGCGGGTGGCTCACAGCCGGTGTGGCTGATTCTGGTCGCACTGCGCGCCCGGCCGGACAGCACCCAGCGCCAACTCGCGCAGGTGCTGTCGATCCGCGAGGCAACGCTTACCCACCACCTCAACGGAATGGAGCGCGACGGCCTGGTCGCCCGCCGCCGTGACCCGGAGAACCGGCGCGTGCACCAGGTCGTGGTCACCGACGACGGCGACGCGATGTTCCGGCGCCTGCGCTCCGCCGCCGTCGCATTCGACCGCCAGTTGCGCGCCGGCATCGACGACGACCGGCTCACCGTTGTCGCGGAAACCCTGCAACAGCTCGCCATCAACGCCGCCGGCTGAGCGGGCGCCGAATTTCCTGGGACCGGTTCCCGAAACCGGTGGGATTCCAGCCAGGTCTCCGGTCGCGGACGATACGCGACGATGAGTTCATTCTGACCCAGTGTGTTCAGCGGAGGTCGAGATGCAGTCCACGCAGGTGTATGCGGTCAACAAGAACAACGGACCGGGCGGTTTGGCGGTGCGCACAACGGATGTCCCGGCGCCGGCGGCCGGTGAGGTCCGGGTGCGGGTCGAGGCCGCCGGTGTGTCCTATGGAGACCTGCTGTTCCAACGGGGCGTGGTGCCGGGCGGCCCGAAACCACCGTTCGTGCCCGGCTGTGACCTGACCGGCGTCGTCGAGTCGGTCGGTGACGGTGTGACCGGAATCCAGCCGGGCCAACGGGTGACGGCACTCGTGGTGTCCGGCGGCTACGCGAGCGTCCGCAACCTGCCCTCGGAACGGGTCGTGCCGGTGCCGGACGACCTGGACCCGGTGCGTGTCGCGGCCGCCACCCTCAACTACTTCATCGCCTACCAGATGCTGCACCGGGTCGCGCGGGTCGGCACGGGGCAGCGGATCATGGTGCACGGCGCGTCCGGCGGTGTCGGGCTGGCGTTCCTGCAACTGGCCGAACACATCGGCGGCGTGCGGGTGTGGGGCAGCGCGTCGGCCGCGAACCTGGACCTGGTGCGGCGGCACGGCGCGACGCCGATCGACTACCGCACACAGGATTTCGTGCAGGTGGTGCGGGCGGCCGGCGGCAACCTGGACGCCGTGTTCGACCACATCGGTGGCACCCACTTCTGGCGGTCCTACCGGGTGCTGCGGCGCGGCGGGCACATGATCGCGTACGGCCAGAACGACGTCGTGCGCCCGGACGGCCGGACCAACATGCTGATCGGCGGCATCGGCTTCCTCGGCGGCATCGTCGCGCCGAAACTGTTGCCGGACGGTAAGAAGACCGTCTTCTACAACGCGTGGGCACTGGAGAAGTCCCAGCCGGCCGCGTATCGCGCGGACCTGACCGAACTGCTCGGGCTGCTGGCCGCGGACAAGATCGCGCCACGGTCGATCACCACGATGCCGCTGGACAAGGCCGAGGACGCGTTCCGGGCACTGGAAAAGGGAGTCACGGGCAAGATCGTGCTGGACTGCACCGCCTGAGCCGGACCCTGCGACCACCTGAAAGGACCGCGACCCCATGATCACCACAGCACAGGTTCCCGCCGCGCGGCCGGCCGTAGCGCGACGGCGCGGCGCCCCACTGCTCGGCCCGGCCGTCGTCAGCGTCGCGCTGTTCATGCTCAGCGTGCTCATCGGCGTGCTGTTCGCTGGCAAGCTGTACGCGTCACCGTTCGCGGACGACCATACGGTGCAACGGTATTTCGTCGACCACCCGACCATGGTCGGCTTCATCGGCCTGCTACAACTGGGTTCCGCGATCGCGCTGGCCGTCTTCACGGGCGCGGTGTGCGGCCGGATGCGCGCGCTGGCACCGGCGGCCTCCGGCTACGTCTCGATGGCCGCCGTCGGCGGCGCGATCGCCGCGACATTGCTCGCTGTCAACGGAGTTGTGCAGTGGGCACTGTCGCGCACGGCAACGGGTGACCCGCTTTCGTTGCTACGGACCATGAACTACCTGTTCTTCGGCCTCGGCGGCCCGGCGCACGTCGCCGCGCTCGGCGTGCTGATCGCGGGGATCTGCCTGCCGGCCACCGGAATGGGCCTCGTGCCGCGCTGGTTCGGCATCGCGAGTCTCGTGGTGGCGCTGCTCGCGGTGCTGTCACTGGTCACGCTGATCCGGCCGGAGGCGACGGTGTTCATTCCGCTCGGCCGGTTCCCGACCCTGCTGTGGCTGGTCGCGGTGAGCGTCCTGCTGTCACGCGCGCGGGTTCCGCGCGAGGGTCGGGGGCCTCGCGCGGAACCCGGCGGTGGTCACGCGGACGGTTCGGCCGTCTCCCGTGACTTGTAGGGCGGGGCGACGATGACGACCAGGGTCAGGTCCTCGATGATGTCGGTGAACTGGTGTCGCTCGTTCGCCGGGACGAAGATCACCGAGCCCGCCGCGACCTTTTCCGTGCCGCTGTCCGCGACCATCGTCGCCTGGCCGGTCTGGACCACGTAGATCTCGTCCTCGAGGTGCGGACGCTGGTCGTCGACACCGCCGGCCGGGATGGAGTACGTGCCCATGCTCAGGTCGGTGGCACGCAGGTGCTCGATCCAGTGGTTCGGCTCGCCGGACGGCGGCGCGGTGTAGATGCCGGCACCTTCGATCAGTTGCACGGGACTTTCCTTTCGTTGCTTCGCTTTTCCGCTGGAGTCAGTGTGCGGGCTGGGGCGCCGGTTCGGTCGACACGATGTAGGACACACCGGTCGAGCCGGCGTCCGTCGCGTCGAACCGGCGCCACTGCTCGCGTAGCTGGACCCGGCCGTCGGCCAGCCGTTCCGGCGTGCTGACACACCGGCCGGAGATCACCTCACCGGTGTCCAGCAGTTGGCAGTAGCCGAGGTGCAGGGTGCCGTCCTCGGCGCACTCGCCGACAAGACTGCCCCGCAGCACGGCACCACCGGAGAACTCGGCCCACACCACCTTGCCGGCCTGATGGTAGTTGCCGACCGGGCCATTGCCTTGCTGGTCCGCGGTTTCCGCCGCGGCCGACCGGAACACCAGACCGTCGTAGTCGAACACGTGTCACTGCTTCCTTTTCGCTGGTCATTGCTGGCCATTGGTTTGGATTATTCGCTCTCCGCACCGGCAGTCGCCTGTGGTGCTGGAGTCCTGGTCCGGCAGTCTGGACCGGTGGCGACCTCGTTCCTGGATGATCTGCTTCACCCACCAGTGGGGGGTGTGCGGGCCGATGTCGGGATCGGCGTTCCGGTCCAGGACGTTGATCGCGGCGGCGTGGTCGGCGTCCCACACAACCCCGCACAATGTGCAGTGCAGTCGATCCCCGTCACGGACACCGAACGTGTTGGTTCCGGGGATGACTTGCGATGTGTAGGCCGCGTTGACCAGCCGCACCGCAGAACCTCTGCGGCCCGACACGTCTCGTAATGCTTGGGCGGTGACACCTTTCGTCCAGGCCGCCAACCGCCGATTGGTGTTGCGTCCCAACAGCTTTGTGCGACCGGTGAACGGGCGGGTCAAGTCCTCCGCCACGATCACCGTGGCCTTGTCCGCCACCGCATGTACCGCCCGGTAGGTGACATCCCGCACCCGGTGTTTCCACCGCGCATCCTGCCGGTGCTTCTTGACCGTGCCGAGGTTGTGCTTGTGGATACGGGTGGCCTTGCCGTGCTGGCCGCGTTGGATGGCCTGGTTGGCGATCGAGCGGAGCTTGGCGCGGGCCGCGTTGCGGGCCTTGAGCACATCCGAGCGGATGCGCAGCAGCCCACCCAACTCCCGGCCGTGGCGTTCGCCTTCGGAGTCGGTCAGGACTTCCGTGTAGCCCTTGTCCACCCCGATCTCACGGTCCCCGCACGGGCGGTGTGCGGACTTCAGGCTGGCGTCGTCGATTTGGTAGTGGACCTCGACCCGGCCGCCGCGCAGGATCAGCCGGAGTGTCCCGGTCGGGGCCTGGGTTGTGTTCAACGGCACCGCCACCGACGTGCGCGGCAGCAGTCCGGGCACCGCAAGCCACACGTTCCCGCCCTCAGCGCGGGTGAACGTGCGGACGTTGTCGGCGCGGACGATGATCTGGTTCGTGGTGTGGTTGCGACCGCGCCGCCAGTGCTGTCGCATCAATCGCCGGAGTTGCGGCTCGCGCATCCACTGCTCTCGCTTGAGCAGGATGTAGAGGTGTTTCCGCTCAGCCTCATCTGGAATGGTGCGGTTGATCCACCGGCGGACCGCGACCTTCGCGGCCTCCCGGCTGGCACGAATATCCGCCACCGCGTCGCGGACGGTTTCCTTCCACGCGTTGGCCAACACCCCGAACGAGGCGGCGGTCCCGTCAGCCATCCACGCATCCCGGACCTGCCGATCCGACACCCCGACCCCGGCCATCGACCCGTAGCGCTGCCACACCAACGACCGCACCCGACCCAAACGCACCGCCTGCCGTGACAACGCCACCCACTTACCCGCATTCAATCCATTCGAGTAGGCGATCCGGGTCACCCTCACCGAGCGCCGCCGAAGCTGGCCCAGCCGGGCTTGCGTCCGGTGTGCAGCGTGGTGTATCGGCACCGGTCGATGTCGCCCACCAACGTCCTCCCTCGACCCGAACACGTGTTCGATGCCAGTTAACGCGGGGACGTCGACGCCGCGCAAGCAACAGTGACCGAACGGGTGACTGTGTTCAAAGACGACCCTCACCGACCTGCGCATGGTCGACCGGCGGGCTCGGATGAGCCACGGTGGCGCGCCGGGCGAACTCCTCAACCCGACACACGCTCCACAGCGTATATGTCTGGTCAGGCACGAGTAAGAAAGCACGCGTCAGTCACAGCTCCCAGATGGTGGCGCGGAGGT
>DATBCR010000455.1:0-4293 GCA_036270375.1 Pseudonocardiaceae bacterium
GGGATGCCGGACGCCTCCTGCACGGTGTCGGCGAGGACCTCGAAACCGGCGTTGGAGTAGAGCCTGCGTTCGCCGGGTGGGGCCACCACCTTGTGCTCGCTGAACGCTAATCCGGACGTATGCGCGATCAGGTGCCGGACGGTCTAACCGCGCGGGCCGGCCGGTTGGTCCCACTCGACGGCGCCTTCCTCGACGGCGATCAGGACGGCGTACGCGGTCAACAGTTTCGTCACCGACGCCAACCCGAACGCCTGCCGCTGCGGGCCGTGTGTGCCGAGCACCGAACCGCTCGCGTCCACGACGGCGGTGGCGGCCGTCTCGACCGGCCAGTCCTCGACCACCCGAACGCTGTCCATGCGAAGAAGGTACGAGACCGACCGTGCTGTCGTGACGACAACCCCCGGGCTGGCGACGAAGGGTCACCGCCGTCCACCTGACTGGGTACCCCGAACGTGATCATCGCAGGTCGCTGAACCACCCGGACGCTCCCCGACCGCGGGGCGGGTAGCCGAACTTCCACTGAATCGGGTACATCTCATTGTCACGGAACGTGGCCCGCTCGAATCTCCTCTGAGTGAATTCGCCATTCCGGCCAGCGGGGCACCCGGTCATCGTGTTTACCATTTGATCGCAATTCTTTCCGAATCGAATTTCGAATCGTGAGGAGGATTTCATGTCCCGCAGGTGGCTCGTCTACCTACCACTGGCACTGACCATCGCCGGTGCCGTCGTACTCCCGGCGGCCGCGTCCGCCGCAGGTCACGGCAACCCGCCGCCGGCTGCGTGCACGAAGGACACCCAGGCGGTGACGGACCTGACCACGGCGGCCACCAACCTCGGCACGGCGCTGTCCGCGACCCCGCCGGACGCGACCAAGGTCAGCCAAGCCGCCGGCGGCCTTTTCAAGGCCGTCACCGCTGGTCAGACCGCTGGCTGCCTGCCGGACCTGCCGTCGCCCCCGCCCGCCCCGGCGCCGGCTCCGCCGCCCCCGGCCGCCAAGCCGATGTCCGGTCACGACGCCGCCAACTGTGGTGCCGACACCGTCAAACTGCTGTCCGCCGCACTGGACCAGGTCACCGCAGCCACCGCCAACCCGGTCGACCCGGCCGCGATGACGAAGGCCGCCGCCGCGCTCACCGACGCCCTCACCGCGATCAATACCGACACCTGTCTGCCGGTGAGCCTGCCGCTGCCGAGCACGCCCGCCCCGCCGGCACCCCCGGCTCCGCCGGCCAGCTGACAAACGATTTCACCTGATCGGTGTGCCGACCGCCGACACACCGATCAGGTCTTTTTTATGGGCAGTATCGCGTTTCCGAATTGGGTGTGCGGGAAGATGGTCCCTGTGGACTCGGACCTCCGGTCGGTGACGGCGACGGCACTCGTCTACGCGTTGCCGATGCGCACCCGCTTCCGTGGCATCACGGTCCGCACAGGCGTGCTGCTGCGCGGGCCGGCCGGGTGGGGCGAGTTCAGCCCGTTCCTCGACTACGGTGACGCCGAGTGCGTGCCGTGGCTGGCGTCGGCGGTTGAGGCCGCGACCGATGGGTGGCCGGCGCCGGTACGGGATCGGATCCCGGTCAACTGCACGGTTCCCGTTGTCGCGCCGGACGTCGCGCACCGGCTGGTCAGCGCGTCGGGCTGCCGGACGGCGAAGGTGAAGGTGGCCGATCCGGGGATCACGGTGGCCGCCGACTGCGACCGGGTGGCCGCCGTGCGGGACGCGTTGGGTTCGGCCGGGCGGATTCGCGTGGACGCCAACGGGGCCTGGGACACCGAGGGTGCCGTCGCCGCGATCCGGGAGTTGGAGCGGGCGGCGGGCGGACTGGAGTACGTCGAGCAGCCGTGCCAGAGCGTGACCGAGCTGGCCGAGGTGCGGCGCCGGGTGGACGTGCGGATCGCGGCGGACGAGTCGATCCGGCGGGCCGAGGATCCGCTGCGGGTCGCGTTGGCGGGGGCCGCGGACGTCGCGGTGATCAAGGTCGCGCCGCTGGGTGGGGTGCGGCGGGCGCTGGCGGTGGCCGAGGCCTGCGGGCTGCCGTGTGTGGTGTCGTCGGCCGTGGAGACGAGTGTCGGGCTGGCGGCCGGGCTGGCGCTGGCGGGGGCGTTGCCGGAGTTGGACTTCGCGTGCGGGCTGGGCACTGTCTCGCTGCTCACGTCGGATGTCGTTGCGCGGCCGTTGTTTCCGGTCGACGGGTGGCTGCCGGTTCCGGTCACGCCGCCGGAACCTGTTGCCGCCGTGGCGGATGCGGCGACCACGGCCAGGTGGCTGGATCGGCTGGCACGGGTCGCGGCACTGCTGGGCTAAGTGGATTGGGCGTTCCAGAACGCGTACCATCGGGTGTATGGCGGGAACGAAGCATGACCTGACCAGCAAGGGCGCGCAGACCCGGGGTCGGATCGTGGCCGCGGCGGCCGGGCTGATGTTCGAGCAGGGCGTCGGCGGCACGACGATGGAGCACGTGCGGGCCGCGGCCGGCGTCAGCAGTTCGCAGATCTACCACTACTTCGCGGACAAGGAAGCGCTCGTCCGCGCGGTGATCGAGTACCAGAACGAGACGATCGTCGGCGGCCAGGAACCGATGCTGGCCAAGCTGGACACCCTGGCCGGCATCCGCGAGTGGTGCGACTGGATCGTTCAGAACCAGATTTCCATGCACTGCAAGGGTGGCTGTCCGATCGGCGCGCTCGGCAGCGAACTGGCCGAGGTCGATCCGAGGGCGCGGGACGACGTGGCGGCCGGGTTCCGGCGGTGGGAGGCCGGTATCCGGGGCGGGTTCCGCGCCATGCACGACCGGGGCGAGCTGAAGACCGACCCGGACCGGCTGGCCACGGCGATGCTCGCTGCCCTGCAGGGTGGGCTGTTGCTGACCCAGATCCAGCGCAGCACCGAATCGCTGGCCGCAGTACTGGACACGATGATCGACCACATCGCCGGGCTGATGGCCTAGGAATGGATTGGACAATCCAAAAAGTTCCGGCTAATGTCACGAGTGCTTCTGGATCAGCCGATCCAGAAAGCCATTCGGGAGGAGCATCATGGCTACCCAAGACCTGGCCGGGCGGACCGCACTGGTGACCGGTGCCACCAGCGGCATCGGCGCGGCGACGGCGGTGGAACTCGGCCGACGCGGCGCCCACGTCCTGGTCGCCGGCCGGGACAGCAAGCGTGGTGGCGCGGTTGTCGACAAGATCCGTTCGGACGGCGGTAAGGCCGACTTCGTACGGGCCGACCTGCGTGACGCCGCGTCCGCGCGGGATCTCGCCCAGCGGGCCACCGAGGTGGGCGGGCAGATCGACGTGCTGGTCAACAATGCCGGCATCGGGGCGTTCGGGCCGACGCAGGGCTTCGCCGAGGACACCTTCGACAATCTGTTCGCCATCAACGTGAAGGTGCCGTTCTACCTGGTCAGCGAGATCGCACCGGCGATGGCCGGGCGCGGCGGCGGCGCGATCGTCAACATCACCACGATGGCCGCGCAGCTCGGCATTCCGGGCATGGCGGTGTACGGGGCGAGCAAAGCGGCACTGAACCTGATGACGCGGAGCTGGGCGGCCGAGTTCGGGCCGAACGGCGTGCGCGTCAACACCGTCAGCCCCGGCCCGACACGGACACCCGCCGTCGAACCGGCAATCGAGATGGTGGAACAGTTGGCCGCCCAGTCGCCGAACGGCCAGGTCGCGACGCCGGCCGAGATCGCGAACGCGGTGGCGTTCCTGGTCAGCGACTCGGCCAGCTACGTCCAGGGTGCGCTGCTCAACGTGGACGGCGGCCGGACGGCTGTCTAGTCAGCGGCGACGCAACCGGCGGACCAGCAGGACGAACGCCACGATGCCGAGTACGGCCGGGATCAAACGTTTCGCCACCGATGGGCCAGCGTAGTCGAGCAGGTCGATGGCCTCGGTTTCGGATGCGGCGTTCACCTGGCGGGGTGCTGGCGGGGCGGCCGGTTCGGCCGGCGGCTCCGGTTCGGCGACCAGTTGCAGCCTGGGGGCGGCGGCCGTTTCGGTTTCCGGCGCCGGTACTTCGGCGGCTACGGCACCGTCGGTGCTGGCGGCCGGTACGGCGGCCTTCGCGGCGGCCTTCGTGCTGGTTCGGCGGCGGGTAGCCGGTTTTGGCTTGGCGGGCGGAGGTTCCTCGGCCGCCTCGTCCGGATCGGTGTCGGCGGCTGGGGTGGTGGCAGCCGGGGCGGCGGCGGTGCTGGGGACCGCATCAGTGACTGGGGCGGCGGCCGGAGCGGCGGCGGTGACCGGGGCGGCCGGAGCGGCGGTGGCTGGCGCGGCTTCGGTTGG
>DATBCR010000456.1:0-5282 GCA_036270375.1 Pseudonocardiaceae bacterium
CCTTCAGCACATCGAAAGCACCGTCATTGAAGATCGGGCAGTTCTGGTAGATCTCCACCAACGCCGTACCACGGTGCTCCGCGGCCGCCCGCAGTACCTCCGTCAACTGCTTCCGGTCCGAATCCAGCGTCCGCGCGACGAATGTGGCTTCCGCGCCGATGGCCAACGAAACCGGGTTGAACGGATTGTCCAACGATCCCATCGGCGTCGACTTGGTGACCTTTCCGATCTCGCTCGTCGGCGAGTACTGTCCCTTCGTCAACCCGTAGATCCGGTTGTTGAACAACAGAATCTTCAAGTTGACATTACGCCGCAGGGTGTGCATCAAATGGTTGCCACCAATGGACAGCGCGTCACCGTCACCGGTCACCACCCACACCGACAGGTCCGGCCGGCTGACAGCCAGGCCGGTGGCCAGCGCGGGCGCACGCCCGTGAATCGAATGCACGCCATACGTGTTCATGTAATACGGGAACCGGCTGGAACAGCCGATCCCGGACACGAACACGATGTTCTCGCGCTTGAGCCCCAACTGCGGCATGAATCCCTGCACGGCAGCGAGCACGGCGTAATCGCCGCACCCTGGGCACCAACGCACCTCCTGGTCGGACTTGTAGTCCTTGGCGGTCTGCTTTCCTTCGAAAGCGGGGATGCCGTCGAGGCCGCCGAGTGTGGGGAGCCCCAGATCGATTGTCGTCACCGCGCCATGCCTCCCTCGATGATGTCGGTGAGCACGTGCTGCAGTTCCTCGGCCTTGAACGGCAGGCCGGCCACCTTCGTGTAGCTGACCGCGTCCACGAGAAACTTCGCCCGTAGCAACAACGCCAGTTGGCCAAGATTCATTTCTGGTACCACCACCCGGGAATAACCGGCCAGCACGTCGCCGAGGTTGGCCGGGAACGGGTTGAGGTGGCGTAGGTGCGCCGTCGCCACGTGCTGGCCCGCGTTGCGCACGCGGCGGGACGCGGCGCCGATCGGGCCGAACGTCGAACCCCAGCCGAGCACCAGCACGGTGGCTTCGCCGGACGGGTCGTCCACGACGACGTCCGGCACGCTGATCCCGTCGATCTTGGCCTGGCGCAACCGCACCATCTTGTCGTGGTTGTCCGGGTCGTAGGAGATGTTGCCCGTACCGTCCTGCTTCTCCAGCCCGCCGATCCGGTGTTCAAGGCCGGGGGTGCCGGGCACCGCCCACGGCCTCGCCAACGTCTCCGGATCGCGCAGGTAGGGCCAGAACTCGCCGGAACCGTCCGGTGCGTTCGGTTCGGTGGCGAACGGGACGCGCAGATCCGGCAGATCGTCCACCGACGGGACCATCCACGGTTCCGAGCCGTTCGCGATGTAGCCGTCCGACAACAACAGCACGGGCGTGCGGTACGTCAGCGCGATGCGCACCGCCTCAAGCACCGTCGGGAAACAGTCCGCGGGGGACTGCGGTGCGATGACCGGCACCGGCGCCTCGCCGTTGCGGCCGAACATGGCCTGCAACAGGTCCGCCTGCTCGGTCTTGGTCGGCAGCCCGGTGGACGGCCCGCCGCGCTGCACGTCGATCACCACCAGCGGCAGTTCCGTCATCACCGCGAGGCCGATGGTCTCGGACTTCAGCGCGATACCGGGACCGGACGTGGTGGTCATGCCGAGCGAACCGCCGTACGACGCGCCGAGCGCGGCGCCGATGCCGGCGATCTCGTCCTCGGCCTGGAACGTCGTGATGCCGAAGTTCTTGTGCTTGGACAGCTCGTGCAGGATGTCCGACGCCGGCGTGATCGGGTACGTGCCGAGCAGGATCGGCAGCCGCGACTGCTGGCCGGCCGCCACGATCCCGTACGCCAGCGCCGTGTTCCCGGTGATCTGCCGGTATGTGCCGGTGGCCAGCTTGGCCGGCGCGATCTGGTACGTCACCGCGAAGGACTCGGTCGTCTCGCCGTAGTTCCAGCCCGCGCGGAACGCCAGCACGTTGGCCTCGGCGATGTCCGGCTTGCGGGCGAACTTCTCGCGCAGGAACCGTTCTGTGCCCTCGGTCGGGCGGTGGTACATCCACGAAAGCAGGCCGAGCGCGAACATGTTCTTCGCCCGTTCGGCGTCCTTCTTGCCAAGACCGGTCGACGCCAGCGCGCCCTGCGTCAGCGTGGCCATGGCGACCTTGTGCACCTGGAAACCGGCGAGCGAGTCGTCGTCGAGTGGGTTGGCCTCGTAGCCGACCTTCGTCAGGTTGCGCTTGGTGAACTCGTCCGTGTTGACGATCAGTATGCCGCCGGCGGCCAGGTCGAAGATGTTCGCCTTGAGCGCGGCCGGGTTCATCGCGACCAGCACGTCCGGCCGGTCGCCGGGGGTGAGGATGTCGTAGTCGGCGAAGTGCAGCTGGAAGCTGGACACGCCGGGCAGGGTGCCCTGTGGCGCGCGGATCTCGGCCGGGAAGTTGGGCTGGGTGGCCAAGTCGTTGCCGAACTCAGCAGCCTCACTGGTGAACCGGTCACCGGTGAGCTGCATACCGTCGCCGGAGTCGCCGGCGAACCGGATCACCACCCGGTCGAGCTTGCGGACCTCCGGGTCCGCCGCCGGTGACGGGCTGTCAGTGTCACCAACATCAATGCTCATGCGCCCGCTGATCCCTCATCTCCCACCTGGCCGGGTGTCCTGCGAAGCACCCGGAGTGCCGTACCGATCGGGGTCTCCGCCGACACGACTGCTGTGTTCGGTGTACTCCTCGACCGCCCGCGAGGGTAGTCCCCTTAAGTCGGCTGACGACGCGAACCGCGCCGCCCGGTCGAGGTGTGGGAAAACCCTGCTCACGCTATTGTGCTGGTCCCGCTTGGTGCTTTCTTCTTCTAGTGCAGCACTCCTTGCACAGCGCTCGAAGGTGCTGTGCGTCACACCAGAATGGGATTCGGCCCATACCCCTTGGGACCTTGGCCGACATTCCTGGCGTACTGAAGGTAACAGTTACTTCGGGTTACAGGTTCCGTTCGTGGTGGCTGTCATACCTGGCACACTCGGCGCATCCACGCTGAGTCACCATGCTGCTGTCAGCTATGTCGTTCCGGCACCGGCGGACGTTCCAGCAATGTGGACAACACCACTGTCGACACCGTGCGGTCGATGATGTCCAGGGCCCGCAGCCGCTCAAGCGCCGTCTCCAGGTGGTGGATGTCCGCCGCCCGGAGGTGGACGATCGCATCCGCAGCGCCGGACACCGTGTACGCGGCCACCACCTCGGTCAGCGGTTCGAGGCTCGCCGTGATCCGGTGCGGCAGCACGTTGCCCCGGCAGTGCACCTCGACGAACGCCTCGGTGCCCCAGCCGAGCGCCTCCGGGTCGACGACCGCCGTGAACCCGCGCAGCACGCCGCTGTCCAGCAGTTTGTCGACCCGCCGCTTCACCGCGGGCGCGGACAGGCCGACCACGGCGCCGATCTCCGCATAGCTGGATCGGGCGTCCGACACGAGGCACGAAACGATTCGATGGTCGATCGAGTCCATACGCAACATTCTGCACGTGAGAGGGCAATCCACAACATTGATCGGTAGCCCCGGTGCGTCTTACATTTCGATCCATGACGATGGTGCCAGTTCGCCCGACCGCTGCGGGACCGGAGACGGCCAAGACCGAGCGCGTCTCCACCGTGCGCCGGTACCTGATGTGCACACCAAGGCACTTCGCGGTCGAGTACGTGATCAATCCGTGGATGGACCCCACTGTCCACGTCAGCGCCGAACTCGCGGTGCGGCAGTGGACCGAGCTGAAGCGGGTCTACGAGTCCCTCGGGCACCGGGTGGACGTCATCGAGCCACAGCCCGGCCTGCCGGACATGGTGTTCGCCGCCAACTCCGGCACCGTCGTGGACGGGCGGGTGTTGGGCGCGCGGTTTCGGGCCCCGCAGCGGGTGGCCGAGGCCGAGCACTACCGCCGTTGGTTCGTCGAGCACGGTTTCCGCAACGTCGTCATGCCGGCCGCGATCAACGAGGCCGAGGGCGACTTCGCCTGGACCGGCCGGCTGCTGCTGGCCGGCACCGGCTTCCGCACCGACCCGGCGGCGCACGCCGAGGCGCAGGAGGTGCTCGGTGTGCCCGTGGTGTCGCTGAACCTGGTCGACCCGCGCTACTACCACATGGACACCGCGCTGTTCGTGCTGGACGACTCCCCGGTCACGCCGGCGATCGCCTACTACCCGCCCGCCTTCTCGCCCGGTTCCCAGCAGGTGCTGCGCAGGCTGTTCCCGGACGCCGTCATCGCGAACGACGCGGACGCGGAGTGCCTCGGCCTCAACGGCGTGTCCGACGGCCGGCACGTCGTGCTCGCGGTCGAGGCGACGCACCTCGCGGAGCAACTGGCCGACCGCGGCTACCAGCCGGTCATGGTCGACATCTCGGAGCTGCGCAAGGCCGGTGGCGGCCCGAAATGCTGCACGATGGAACTTCGGTAAGCACCCTGCCCTATCGGGCCTCAGCGGGCACGCTGGACGGCTCCGGCGGGGCCGTGGTGGCCGGCCGGGTGACGGCAAGGCGGTCGGCGCGGCGCGCCAGCACGGCGATACCGAAGACGATCACCAGCGCCGCCACCAGTTCGCCGAACAACACCATGGGTCCGGTCGCCGCCGACTCGCCGAGCCACCACACGCCGATCGCCACGCCGACCAGCGGGTCGACCGTCGTGATCACGGCCAGAGCGGGCGACATCAGCCGGCCCTGCTGGAAGGTGTTCTGGCTGAGCAGGAACCCGATCGGCCCGATCACGCACACCGCGTACAGCGTCCAGTGGCCGAACGGCACCAGCGGCCCCTGGCGCAGCTGACCGGCCACGACCTTCATCAGACCAGCGGTCAGCCCGTAGAACACGCCGGTCGCCAGCGCAAGCCCGAGCACCCGGCTGGGGCCGCGCGCCACCACGGACAGCCCGAGCCCGGCCACCGCGATCAAGGCGAGCACCAGCGCCAGCCCGCCGAGCGGCGCGGAGTCGACGAGGTGGTCCGTGCCGCCGGTCGGCCGCGCCAGCAGCAGGAACGCGGACAGACCCGCGACGCACGTGAACGCGCCGAACACCATCACCCGGTCCGGCCTGCGGTGCACCAGCATGGCGGCGAAGAACCCGCCGAACGGGAGCGCGGTCACCAGCATCGGCTGGACCAGGATCAGCGGCCCGAAGCCGAGCGCGGCCACCTGCAGGCCGAGACCGGCGATGGTGGCGCCGATCCCGATCAGCCACAGTGGCCTGCGGACCAGGTCGACGAACAGCCGTGGGTGCAGGGTCCTGCTGGTCGGGACCTGTTTGGTGGCCCGCGCCTG
>DATBCR010000457.1:0-10615 GCA_036270375.1 Pseudonocardiaceae bacterium
GCCGGCGGCAGCCCGTGCGCGAGCGGATCGAAGTCGATCTCGGGCAGGAACGCACCCCGGCGGCAGTACGTCTTGTCCAGCGCTTCGGGATCGGGGTCGTAGAAGTCATCGACCGGCCAATACGACGCCGGCACGTCGGTGACCAGGTCCCGGCCGGTGACGATGTTGCGCCAGAACTCGGCCGCATCCCGGGCTCCCGGCATCAGCGCCGCGATACCCACCACCGCGATTGACATCGTTCTGCTTCCCTGTCGCTGGTCATTGCTGACCATTGGTCTGGATCATTCGCTCTCCGCACCGGCAGTCGCCTGCCGTGCTGGAGTCCTGGTCCGGCAGTCTGGACCGATGGCGACCTCGCTCCTGGATGATCTGCTTGACCCGCGTGTGCGGGGTGTGCAGGCCGATGTCGGGATCGGCATTCCGGTCCAGGACGTTGATCGCAGCGGCATGGTCCACGTCCCACACAACCCCGCACAATGTGCAATGAAGCCGATCCCCGCTACGGACACCGAAGATGTAAGTTCCGGGGATGACTTGCGAGGTGTAGGCCGCATTGACCAGTCGCACCACAGAACCTCTGCGGTCCGACACGTCTTGTAGTGCTTGGGCGGTGACGCCTCTGGTCCAGGCAGCCAACCGCCGATTGGTGTTGCGTCCCAGCAGCTTCTTGCGGCGAGTGAACGGGCGGGTCAGATCCTCCGCGACGATCACCGTGGCCTTGTCCGCCACTGCATGCACGGCCTGGTAGGTGACATCCCGGACTTGGCGTTTCCACCGCGCCTCTTGCCGGTGCTTTTTCGCCGTGCCGAGGTTGTGCTTGTGGATACGGGCGGCTTTGCCGTGATTGCCGCGTTGGGTGGCCTGGTTGGCGATCGAGCGGAGCTTGGCGCGGGCGGCGTTGCGGGCCTGGAGCACATCCGAGCTGGTACGCAGCAACCCACCCAACTCCCGGCCATGGTGTACTCCGTCGGAGTCGGTGAGGACTTCCGTGTAGCCCTTGTCCACCCCGATCTCACGGTCCCCACACCTGCGGTGTGCGGATTTCAGGCTGGCGTCGTCGATCTGGTAGTGCACCTCAACTCGGCCGCCCCGCAGGATCAGCCGGAGTGTCCCGGTCGGAGCCTGGGTAGTGGTCAACGGCACCGCCACGCTGGTGCGCGGCGCCAGGCCGGGCACCGCCAGCCACACGTTCCCGCCCTGGGTGAGGGTGAACGTGCGGACGTTGTCGGCGCGGATGATGATTTGGTTCGTGGTGTGGTTGTGGCCGCGCCGCCAGTGCTTACGCATCAATCGGCGTAGCTGTGGCTCGCCAGTCCACTGGTCTCGCTTGAGCTGGGTGTAGAGGTGTTTCCGGTCGGCTTCGACCGTAACAGTGCGGTTGATCCACCGGCGGACCGCGACCTTCGCGGCATCCCGGCCGGCACGAATGTCGCCGACGGCGTCGCGGACGGTTTCCTTCCACGCGTTGGCCAACACCCCGAACGAAACAGCGGTCCCGTCAGCCATCCACGCATCCCGGACCTGACGATCCGACACCCCGACCCCGCCGATCGACCCATAGCGCTGCCACACCAACGACCGCACCCGACCTAAACGCACCGCCTGCAGCGACAAGGCCGCCCACTTGACCGCATTCAGGCCGGTCGAGTAGGCGACCCGAGTTACCCTCACTGCGGGCCGCCGAACCTGGCTGAGCCAGGCGGGTGCGCGGTGCCTGGCGTAGCGTGCTGGCCTCGGTCGATGCCGCCCACCAACATCCTCCCCAAGGTCGAACATGCGTTCGATGCCAGTTAACGTCGAGGTGTCGATGGTCCGCAAGCAACATTGACCGAACGGGTGACAGTCAGGAAAGGCGGGTGTCGCCAAGCTGCACAGAGTCGACCGGCAGGCTCGGCGGAGCCTAGATCGCGGGCCGGGCGGGGTCCTCGGCCCGTTCCGCGCTCCACAATGGCCATGTCCAGTCAGGTAGGAGCAAGAAAGCACGTTTCAGTCACAGCTCCTTACGACAACAGGCGCGGGCGGTGGACGAACGCCTCGTCTGGCACCGGGACACCGTAGGTCCGCAGTTGGTGCGCCCGCGTCACGGCCGCCGCGCCCTCCAGCAGGTTGAGCGCGATCTGCACGACCGTGCGCCGCGCCGGCACCGCGAGCGGACTGCCGGCGACCCACGTGTTGAACGCGCCGATCGCCGGGCCGCACCAGATCTGGTAGTCCGCCTGCCGGGTCGGCTCGCCGTCGATGGCCCACCGGCTGGACAGGCCGAGATACGAGCGGAACACCAGCGCCATCCGGTGCCGCGCGTCGTCGAGCGCGCGATCGACCTCACGGGCGTCGCGCCGCTCCCAGAACCGGCGGGTCTGTACCCAGGCGTCCGCGAAAGTGCTGCACAGCACGTCCTTCTCGATCCGGTCGCGCACCGGCGCTGGGATCGCCTCCAACGACGGATAAGCCTGGTACGCGTCATACAACTGGGTCGCCCGCGCGGCGAACAGCGTGCCGCGCCGCAACACCTGCACCCGCACACCGTATTCGAACATGTCCGCGGCCGGTGCCATCACCACGTCGGACAGTTCGGCCTTGGCCAGCAACGCTTTCGCCGCATCCGACAGGCCGGCTTCCGCCGAGAGCTGGTTGATCGTCCCGGTCAGCACGTAGGCCGCCCCGGCCGCGAACGCCGCCGCCACCGCCGCCGGTTCGCCGAGGCCGCCGGCCGCACCCACCCGGATCGGCCGCGGATAGCCGTGCCGCAGGGCGAGTTCGTCGCGCAGCGCCCGCACCGCCGGGAGCACGACGCCAAGCGGCCGGTTGTCGGTGTGGCCGCCACTGTCCGCCTCGACGGTGACGTCCTCGGCTACCGGGACACGCTCCGCGAGGCGAGCCTCGTCCGGCGTGATCTGCCCGCGATCCACCAGCACCCGCAGGATCTCGGCGGGCGCGGGGGACAGGAACCGCGCCGCCACCTCGGGACGTGACACCTTCGCGAACAGGTCCCGTGCGCGGACGACGGCACCCTGCCGGTCCAGCCGCAGCCCCGCCACCGCGCACCGCACGACAGCCGGCGTGAGTTCCATGAACGCCGACGCCGACACCTTCGGCACGTCCGCCCGCAGCAGCAGGTCGACAAGACCGTCCTCGTGCCCCGTTTCAGCCGGTGTGTGAATCAGGTTCACACCCCAGTTGCGGACCCCGCGCAACGTGTCGGCCAGATCGCGCACCGCCCGCTCGATCACCGGCAGCGCCAGCCCAGCGGCCCCGAAGAAACCCAGCATCTCGGCCCGCGCCATCGCGACGACCAACGACGTCGTCGCGATCCCGTTGGCCATCTCCCCGGCCACATAAGGAAACCGGACACCGTGCACCCGGGCGAACGACCGGTCGCCCAGCCATTCGGGATAAATCGGCGGCACCGTACCGAGCAGCTCGTAGCCGTCACCGGACAGCACGACGCCGCCGTCCAGCCCCACCCCGGGCTCCTGCCCGGCCGCGCCGCGGATCACGTGTACCGGCCGGCGCAACTGGCGAACGGCCGCCAGGATCTCCGCCGCCGAGAAGGCCGCAGGTCGCGCCCCCGGCAGCCAGCGCGGCGCCGACGGCTCTAGGGTACGGGCTGGCATACCCCCAACCGTAGTCGTGCGAAACAGCTTTGTTCGGCGAACAACATTGCTCGAAAGCGAGTCATGGTGAGTCAGGCTTGGGCGAATTTCTACGTGGCCGCCGCGGGCGCGGCGGCGGCGCTGACCGGGCTGCTGTTCGTGGCCGTCGCGCTGCGGCCGGCGGAGATCCGCCGATCCTCGCTGATGGCCGGCCGGGCGCGCTCGGCGTTCTACGCGTTCGGCGCCGTGCTGCTGGTGACCCTGCTGGACCTCGCGCCGCAGCCGTCGCGCTGGATCGGGGTCGTCCAGTTCGGTATACCGGTCGCGGCCATCGTGCTGTCGGCCCGTTTTACGCGTGCGGCGATCCGGTCAAGGCAGATCAACTACCCTCGCGCGCTGGTCTACCACGCCGGCCTGGTGGCGGCGGGGGTCGCGGGACTGCTCAGGATACTGGCCGTGGCGCCGGCCAACGACATTGTGCTGGCAGTCGGTGTAATGCTGCTGCTCGGAATCGCGTTGTCCAATGCGTGGCAACTGGTCATCTCACACGAGCCGGACTAGTGTATACAACGGATTACCCCGTAGGGGTGATCCCTGATGTGGCACGGGTGATGTGGGTCAAAAATGGCCGTATGACTATTCGACATGCCGCGACAATCGTTGCGGCACTGGCACTCGCGACCGGTGTGATCGCCGGCTCCGCATCGGCCAATGCGGCGACAATGCCGTTCCAACCGGTGCTACCCGCACCGACCGGCCACGATTCGATCGGCACGGTGGAACTGCACCTCGTCGACCCGACCCGCACCGACCCGTGGGTACCCGACCATCCGATCCGTGAAATCATGGCCCAGGTCTGGTATCCGGCCCGTGACACCAGCGGATTTCCGCTCGCGCCGTGGCTGGACCCCGGCGCCGCACCGCATTTCGAACAGGCGAATGCCATTCCGCCGGACGCGGTCACCCTGCCCGTCACGCACGCGCACGTCGGGGCACCGGTGGACCAGCGGAGCGGCCCGCGCCCGGTGATCCTCTACTCGACCGGCTCACACGGTGACCGCAGCCTCGGCACCAACCTGGTCGAGGACCTGACCAGCCACGGCTACATCGTCGTGGCGATCGACCACACCCACGACGCGAGCGAGGTCGAGTTCCCCGGCGGCCGCATCGAGGTCGGCACACTGCCGCCGGACACGCTCGCGGTCAACACCGAGGCGGTGGCCGTGCGCGATGCGGACACCCGGTTCGTGCTCGACGAACTCGCCGTGCTCAACCACGGCGGCAACCCGGACGCCGAGCATCGCCAACTGCCGCACGATATCCGCGGCTCGATGGACCTGTCGCGGACCGGCATGTTCGGCTGGTCCATCGGCGGTGCGACGGCCGCCGCGACAATGTTGGACGACAACAGGATCGCCGCCGGCATCGACATGGACGGCACGATCTACGGCCCGGTCCGCACCGCTGGCCTGAACCGGCCGTTCCTGCTGATGAGCTCGCAGAGCCACAACCGCGACACCGACCCGAGCTGGGCCGACTTCTGGTCGAACCTGCACGGCTTCCGGCTGGACCTGAAACTGGCCGGCAGCCAGCACAGCACCTACAGCGACGTCGAATCGCTGCTGCCCCAGGTGGCCGCGCTGATCGGCGTCCCGCCCGACGTGCTGACGCAGGAACTCGGCACCATCGACCCGGCACGGGCGATCAGCGTGGAACGGACCTATATCCGGGCGTTCTTCGACACGATGCTGCGGCATCACGAGGACCGACTGCTGGACGGGCCGTCACCGCGTTTCCCGGAAATGCGGTTTATTCCATAAACGTTCAGGCCGTGAGTGCCGGCGCGAGACCGAACGTCGGCACGAGGCTCGGATCGTTGAACGACGTGATACGCGCGATCCGGGCGCCGATCAACGTCAGGACCTGTACGCCGTGCGCCTCGAACCGGCCGTCGTCGACACGCTCGTACGTGACGACGGCCGGTTGGCCGTTCGCCCGGCTGGGGACCATCCGCCAGAAGTCCTTGCGCAGCACCCGGCGAGCCAGGAATCCGACGACGGCGTCCCGGCCGGTGAACCACGTCGGGATCGGCGGCATCTCCACTTCGACGTCGGCCCGTAGCAGGCGCACCAGCGCGTCCGGGTCGCCCCTTGTGAACGCGTCGACATAGCCGTCAAGCAGAATCCGCCGGGCCTGTTCGTCCGGCTCGGCCAGTTCTTCTTCCACCGGCCCGACATCCGCCATGTGCGCCCGGGCGCGGCGCAGTGTGCTGTCCACGGCCGCCGTCGTCGTGTCCAGCATCTCGGCCACCTCGGCCGTCCGGAACGCCAGCACGTCCCGCAGTGTCAGCACGGCCCGCTGCCGTGCCGGCAGGAACTGAAGCGCGGCGATGAAAGCCAGCCGCACACCCGTTTTCGCGGCCAGCACGGTCGCGGGGTCGTCGGCGCCCAGCAGCGCGTCCGGCACCGGCTGCAACCACGGCACCGACGGATCGCCGGCCGCCACCGCCACCCGGTGATCGTCGGACGGCGCCCCCAGCCCGGACGGCAGCGGCCGCCGGGCGCGGGTTTCCAACGCCGTCAGACACGTCATGGTGGCGATCTTGTACAGCCACCGCCGCACCGACGATCGGCCCTCGAACCGGCCGAATCCGCGCCACGCCCGCAGATACGTCTCCTGCACCTGGTCCTCCGCGTCGTGGATCGAGCCGAGTATCCGGTAGCAGTGCGCGAGCAGTTCCGGCCGGAACGGCTCGGCAAGGGTGGCGAACTCGGGTTCGTTCTGCATCGCGGCCTCTCCCGGTGGTGCGGTGGCTGTCACTCTATGTGCCCGGGTCAGGTGAGCGGACGCAGTCCGGCGCCGCTGATCTGGTACTCCGGCGCACTGTCCTTGTCGCTCACGATTTCCAGGACGGCCTTCGCGACCTGGTCCGGCGTCAGGATCGGTTGCAGGCCTTCGACGAACGTATCCCGGTCGACACCCTGCCGCGCGGCGTAGCCTGCGACACCATGCGAGCCGAGACCGGTAGCCGGGGTCAGCTGCGGCAGCAGCGTGACGAACCGGATGCCGAGGCTCGCGCGGGTCGACTCGTCCGCCGCGTACCCGCGGATGTAGCGGATGGCGGCCTTGGCGCTTGCGTAGCCGCCGCTGAGCGGGGAGCCGGCGATGGCGGCGCCGCTGGACATCGCGAGGACCGTGCTGCCCGGCGCGAGCGGCTCCCGCAGCGCCGTCTTCGTCCAGCTGAACATGTGGTGGGTGTCGTTGTGCCAGTTGGCGCTGAAGGACTCCCAGGTCTGTTCGTGCACGGGCGCCATGAGCGGCGCGATCCCCGCGTTGAGCACGAGCAGGCTGGGTCGGTGCGTGCGGATCACGTGCTGTGCCACCGATTCGTCGGTGGCATCGGCGGCGACGGGCACGAAGCGCTCGCCGAGTTCGTCACGTACGGCTTGCAGTGCGCGCTCGTCGCGGGCGATGCCGACGACGTGGGTGCCCGCGGCGACGAGTGCGGCGGCGATCGCGCGCCCGAAGCCCCGGCTGGCACCGGTGACGACGGCGGTCTGGATGGAATCGGACATCGGACTCTCCACGGTGTGATCGGGTTCGGTCCGAATCAAGACTCGTCAGGGCGCCGAAACCCGTCGCCGCCACCCGGGTGATCTGGGTCACATAGGGGCTGCGGGAGCCGTTGTCAATGGAATGCATCAAATAATGACCGGTTCCGAATCCGTTGACATATAACTGATCAGGCGGCCGGGCAACCCGCTGTTCATCTCAATGGGCCGTCCGGGTGACCATGGTGTGGTCGCTGTAACGGATTCCGCCAAGCAATTCGATGACCAGATTGCTGTCGGGGCGTGTCGCGATCTTCGGAGGGCTTTGTGATGCGTCGTCGTCGGTTGTGGGGGAGTCGGGCCGCGATTTTCGTCATTGCGGCACTGGTGTCCGGATTGACATCGGTCGAACCGGCGATCGCGGTGGCCGCGCCCGCCGTGCAGACCCGGGCCGTCGCGCCCGCTGTTGACAACAGCGCCAGCGTCGAGGTCGTCAGCAGCGCCCAGAAGTACAACGCCGCCACCGTGACGCTGACGACGGCGTTTCCCGGTGACCTGTTGGTGGCATTCGTCGGCAGCGACAGCCCGCCGTCCGGCGGCCAGTCCTCCGTGGTGTCCGGCGCCGGGCTGACCTGGACGAAACTCGGCGCCGAGAACGCACAACTCGGCGATGCCGAGGTGTGGACCGCCCGCGCCGCAACCCCGCTGTCGGCCGTGCACATCACGGCCAAACAGACGATCCAGAGCTGGGACGAGGCGCTGACCGTCGTCGCGTTCCGGAATTCGGACGGCACCGGCGCCACCCAGCTCGCAAACGCGCCGAAGGGCGCGCCAACCGGAACATTGACGACGACGCACGCCAACTCGTGGGTGTGGGCGTCCGGCGACGACTGGCTGAAGTCGATCAACCGGACCCCCAGCTCAGGCCAGACGATCGTGCACTCGGCGACGGACGCGGTCGGCGACACGTACTGGGTCCAGTCGACGACCGCGTCAACCCCAGCGCCGGGCACGGCGGTCACGATCAGCGACACCGCGCCCACCGGCGACCCGTACAACCTGGTGCTGGTCGAGATTCTCGGCACCACGGTGACCGTCCCGACCATCACCGGCGTGGTGCCGCCGAGCGGCCCGGTCAGCGGACGCAACGCGGTGACGATCAACGGCTCAGGACTGACGAACGCGTCCGAGGTCGACTTCGGCCCGGTCAAGGTCACCAGCGGCATCTCGGCCGCCCCGGACGGCACCAGTGTCACCGTCGCCGCCCCGCCGGCCAGCAGTGTGTCTACTGTGGACATCCGCGTCACCACGCCGGCCGGCCAGACCTCGATCGTCCCCGCCGACCAGTACAGCTACACCGCGCCGCCGCCCTCGCCCTACTCCGGCGCGCGGCTCACCCTGTCGCCCGGCACGGCGGGCCCGAACGTGCCGCACACGACCCAGACCCTGGCCGCGACCCTGACCGACGCGCACGGCAATCCGTTGGGCGGCATGGCAGTCGCCGTCACGGTCGCGGGCGCCAATCCGACCGCGACATCGGTGGCCACGGACGCGCACGGCGTCGCCACGTTCACCTACACCGGGAACAACGCCGGCACCGATACGGTGACCGCCGCGCTGCGGGCCGGCGCGGACAGCGTGACATCGTCGCCGTCGACGGTGACGTGGGCGGTGCCGACGACGCCGGTCGCACCCGTGAGCATGGACCCGGCCCAGGGCCAGTTCTTCGCGGAACCCAGCAGCGCCACCACATTCGTCGCCAAACCGGGCGACACGGCCGCGTTCGCGCAGACGTTCCCTGACATCGCGTTCAACCCACCGGCCGGCGTGATCAGCAACGACCACTACCCGCCGTCGCCGACCACGCACCCGCTGACCGACGTCACCACCGACGTTGTCGGCGACGCCGACGGCACGATCCCCGCCGCCGGCAACGGCCAGCAGGCCGGCGTCGGCGCACTGTCCACATTCGACGCCGTGTTCACCACGACGCTGCACGTCAACCAGCCCGGCGACCTGAGCTACGCGATCGACTCGTCCGACGGCTTCCTCATGGGCATCGGCAACGGCGCCAGCCGGGTCAGCGGCGACTACAACAACCCACCCGCGTCCAACCAGTCGTCGTTCAATGCCTACAACCTGGTCGCGGTCGCGAACCAGCCGGCCGGCACCGGCGTCGTGACGCACCCGGTCACCATCCACTTCCCGACCGCGGGCGCGTACCCGGTCGAGATCGACTACTTCAGCACCGGCGCCCCGAACCTGTCCCTCGTGCTGCGGCCGAGCACCGCGGTGGCCAGCGTGCCGAACACACCGCCGATCAACGTGTACGTCGGTTACCAGGACACTCTGCGCTCCGCCAACGACTTCACGATCTCGCCGCTGCCGTGGTTCGGCTCGCCCGGCGTCACGTTCGAGGGCGACCAAGCGGCACAGGGCTCCGGCGCGGACTCGGGCGGCATCCGGTTCGACAACGTCACGTCCGCGCCGCTGACCATCGACCACGTCACCGTCGACCTACCGGTGCCCAACAACGGCACACCCGTGCACTACGACCAGTGGCCGACCGGTGTCGTGATCCAGCCCGGCCAAACCCTGGTTCTGGCCGAGAACGCCGGCTTCGCCAGTTTCGACACGTCCGACATCGACAGCGGCACGTGCGGCCTGGTCCAGAAGCTGGTCCCGTCGATCAACGTGACGATCGGCGGCGTCACCAGCGTCTACCAGGACACCGGCGAGGTCATCAACACCGGCGGTTTCGACCAGGCGTGCATCGGCAACGAGTCCGAACCGTGGGTCCGCGTCGGCACAACAGGTCCGGCGAACCCGCTGCAGCCGCCACCGCGCGTCGGCGCGTCCTCGGCCTGGGACGACGCGGTGCACGCGTTCGTCACGTACGGCGGCTTCGACGCCTCCAACGCCAGCGTCTACCGCGACGACACCTGGGCATGGCAGAAGGGCAAGTGGACGCCGATCACGTCGGCGACCAAGCCCCCGGCGCGTGCCTATGCCGGTGGCGCGTATGACAAGGCCACCAACACCTTCGTCGTGTTCGGCGGCTACAACACCAGAACCGGCACCAACTACGACGACACGTGGACGTTCGACGGAACCACGTGGACGCAGGCACATCCGGCGCACGCACCGCCCGCGCTGAACGAAGCGTCCGACCGGATGGCGTACGACGACGCAACCGGCACGATCGTGCTCGTCACGTCCGACTCGCTCGGCAGCCAGAACCCGGACACCTGGACCTGGGACGGCACCGACTGGACCGAACACCCCGCGGCCACCGCAACCCAGCCGACCGCCCGCTGGCAACCCGCGATGAGCTATGACCCGGATACCGGCAGCGTCATCCTGTTCGGTGGCTCCGCCGGCTACCTCGGCACCGACCTGGCCGACACCTGGCAATGGGACGGCGCGAACTGGACCCAGCTCACCCCCGCCACCGCACCGCCAGCAAGGGCC
>DATBCR010000458.1:0-5677 GCA_036270375.1 Pseudonocardiaceae bacterium
AACGTCCGGGCCGCCGCGGCCACCGGGCCGAGCGACTGGGACGGCGTCGGCACCACCCGCGACGGCCACCGGGTGAAGGTGCTGGCCAACGTCGGCAGCCCGGCGGACGCCATGGCGGGCGCGGCGGCCGGCGCCGAGGGCGTCGGCCTGTTCCGCACCGAGTTCTGCTACCTGTCCGCGACCACCGAGCCGACCGAGGCCGAACAACGCGTCGCCTACGCCGCCGTTCTGGCTCCGTACAAGGGAAAGCCGGTCGTGGTGCGGACATTGGACGCGGGCGCGGACAAGCCGCTGAGCTTCCTCGACCCCGACCCGGAGCCCAATCCGGCGCTCGGCGTGCGCGGCCTGCGGGTCGCGATGGACCGCGTCGGCCTGATCGACCGTCAACTGGCCGCGATCGCGGGTGCGGCCATGGACAGCGGCGCGGACGTGTCCGTGATGGCGCCGATGGTGGCCACCGCCGAGGAGGCCGCGTGGTTCGTGGCGCGGGCGCGGGCGGCCGGCATCCAGCGGGCCGGCGTGATGATCGAGATCCCGGCGGCCGCGCTGACTGCCAGGGAAGTGTTCGAGGAGACCGATTTCGTCAGTCTCGGCACAAACGATCTGGCCCAGTACGTGTTCGCGGCGGACCGGCAGGTGGGTGCGGTCGCGGCGCTGAACGACCCGTGGCAGCCGGCGCTGCTGCGGCTGATCGCACTCGTCGGCGAGGCGGCGCTGGCCACGGGGAAACCGGCCGGCGTGTGCGGCGAGGCCGCCGCCGATCCGGCATTGGCTTGCGTGCTGGTCGGTCTCGGCGTGTCCAGCCTGTCCATGAACGCCGCCGCGATCAGCCAGGTCGGCGCGACACTGGCCACGGTCAGCCTCGACGACTGCCGGGCCGCCGCCGACGTCGCCCGTAAGGCCGCCACGCCGGCCGCCGCCAAACTGGCCGCCCGCGCCGCACTCGGGCTCGGCTGATCCGTCAGCCGGCTGGCAGGCGGCGGGCCAACTGTTCGGCCGCGCGTATGCCGAGGGCGACCGACACCCGCAGCAGTGCCGGGCCGAGTCGGGGCCTGCGGATGCGGACCTCGCCGGCCCGCACCTTCCCCGTGAGCACGAACGTCGGTTCGCCCAGATCGCTCAGCGGTGGCCGCCGGTCCACCACCTGGCCGCCGATCGTGGTCACCGCGCCCGCGTGCACGGTGGCCGTCGGCGGCACGAGCAGGTCGACCGAGCCGCCGGTGACGGCCAGTTCGACCAAGACCCTCGACTGGGTGAACTCGGCCTCCGTGAAGTCCAACTTGGTGGAGCCCAGGCGGCTGATGATCAGCAGTCGGCCGGGCACCAGCCACTGGCCGCGTCGCTGCACTTCGGACAGTGTGCTGCGCAGCACCAACACGTCGTCGGTGCGCAGTGGCTGGTCCGGCACCAGGTCCGGGAGGTCGAGCAGGACCCGGTTCAAGTCCGTCCTCGTCCGGGCGGCCAACGCGACATCGGCGCGGGCGCTGAACTCGTCAAGGTCGAGCATGCCCTGGCCGACAGCGCGCTGGAGCAGGTCGATCACGTACTCACGTTCGGCGTCGGACGCCCGAAGGTGGTCGTCGGCGGACCGTCGCCGGGTGGATCGTTCACCGAACATAGATATCAAGGTAGCAAAAACTCTTAGCGTCCGTGGTATCAGTTGGGTGACTCCGTATCGCCGTCAAGGCCGTGTTCGATCGCGTAGCGCGCCAACTCCACCCGATTGTGCAGCTGGAGCTTCCGCAATGTGGACTGAACGTGACTTTCCACGGTCCGGTGCGAGATCACCAGCCGGTCCGCGATCTGCCGGGCGGTCAGGCCTTTCGCCACCAACCGCAGGACATCCGTCTCCCGGTCGGTCAGCGCCGGGGTGTGCACGCCGCCGTCGGTCGGCGCGGTCGACATCCGGCGGAACTCGCCAAGCACGAGGCCCGCCAGCCCGGCGGTGAACACGGCGTCGCCGGCCGCCGTTCTGCGGACCGCGTCCACTAGCTCCTCCACCGACGCGGACTTCACAAGGTAACCCGACGCGCCCGCCTTCACCGCCTCCAGCACGTCCTCGTGCGCGCCGCTCGCGGACAGCACCAACACCCGCGTCGCGGGCAGGTCCCCCACGATGCCAAGGATCGCGTCCACCCCGGAGCCGGTGCCCAGGTTCAGGTCCATCAACACCACATCCGGCCGCACCGTCCGTGCGATCCGCACCGCGGACTCGGTGTCACCGGCGGTGGCCGGCACCCGGAAACCGCGTTCGCTCAGGTCGCGCGCCACACCGTCACGCCACAGCGGATGATCGTCAACGACCATCACCGAGATGGGCCGGGCATCCGTCACGTCCGTACCTCGCTCCCCGTCGGCGTTCAAGCTCTGCTTACCCGTGGCACCCGGAACTCCCACTCGGTGCCGTCCCCCGGTCCGGTCCGCAGGTCCGCGTCGCCGCCGAGTTCGACCATCCGGCCCTTGATGGACATCGCGACGCCCATCCGGCCCTCCTGCCGTGCTTCGGCCAGCCGGCCGGCCGGAATGCCCGGTCCGTCGTCCCGCACGCTCACCACGACGTCGTCGCCGAGATCCTCCAACAGCACCCACGCATGGGTGTCCGCGCCGGCGTGCCGGGCCACGTTGGACAGCGCCTCGCGCACCACCGCGGCCAGCTCCGCCGCCGTGCCGGCCGGCAGCATCACCCTGGTCGCCGGCACGGACACCTCGACCTTCGGCGTGGTCAGGATCTGCAGGAGCGCGCGCAGGTCCACCGCGCCGTCCGGTGTGGACTCCGGCCGTGCCGCGGCCACCAGCGCCCGCAGCGCCACCTCCTGCTGACCGGCCAGCCGAGCCAGCTCCGCCGCCTCACCACCCAGTTCCGCGCCCCGCCGCTGCACCCTGGCCAGCACCTGGAGCACGCCGTCGTGGATCGAGCGGGCCAGCCGCTCCCGCTCCGCCGTCGCCGCCTCCGACCGCAGCGCGTGCGCGAGCTGCTCCGCGGACCGCCGCGCCGTCACCGACGCCATCCCGATCACCAACCCGGTCACCACCAGCAGCACGGCGTCCCGGGACAGGTCGACGTCCACGTAGCCGTGCGTCGCGAAGTTGCACGCCGCCAGCACCATGCCGAAGACGACACCGCCGGCCGGGCCGGTGCGGATCGCGCCCGCCGCGACCACACCGCTCACCCACACGGTGGTGATCACCGGGATCGGCGCCGCGCCCGCCAGCTGCTGGTGCGTGAAGATCAGCCGCGAGCTGAGCATGAGCGTGCAGCTCACCAGCAGGTCCAACACCGTGAGCCAGTACCAGCGGCTGTTCTCGCGCAGGTAGCAGAGACCCGTCACGACGTTCCAGGCCCCGAGCGTGATCACCGCGATCCAGCCCAGCGTCGGGCGGGCGTAGTGCGTGTCGTAGACGGCCGTCGAGCCGACCGCGAAGCCGTACGTCAGCACGCGCAGCACGACGGCCGCCCGCCACCACGGTGTGAGTGGGTCACGCCGGACCGGCTGGTACCGCACCGGGACGCGACGTAACTCGGCTGGCATTCGGCGTGGCAGCCGGGCGGGGCGCGAGGGTTTCGGCAGGGATTGTTTAGGTACGGACACCGGGGTCTCCTCCCACCGGTCATCCTGCCGGTTGCCGGCCCCCCGAGTTACCCCATCCGCTCCGAATCAGTATCGGCTGTGACTTCCACCACACCCGAACGGGCGGCTGGCGAGTTCTCGGACGGAGTGGCCGCCCGTGCCTCGCTCCGCACCAGCGCGTGCACGTCGCCGGGCGCCATCGGCGGATCGTGCAGCAGCGACCGGATACCGGAGTTGAGCACCGCAAGCAGCGGCACCGCGAGCAGCCCGCCCGCGATCCCGCCGACCACCACCCCGGTCGCGATGGACAGCACGACGGCCAGCGGGTGCAGCCGCACCGCCCGGCCGAGCAGCAGTGGCTGCAGCACGTGGCTCTCCAACTGCATCACCCCGATCACGATGCCGAGCACGATCAGCGCCGGCACGACCCCGTTCGCCACCAAGGCGACCAGCACCGCGACCGTGCCGGCCACGACGGCCCCGACGATCGGGATGAACGCGGCGAGGAACACGAGTGCCGCGAGCGGCGCGGCAAGCGGCACCCGCACGATCGCTATCCCGACCCCGATTCCGACCGCGTCCACCACCGCCACCGCGGCCGTTGCCCGCACGTAACTGACCAGCGACGCGAACCCGCGCCGGCCGGCCACGTCCACCCGGTCCCGCACGTCCGCCGGCACGACTCGGATCACGAACGACCAGATCTGGCCGCCGTCCTGTAGGAAGAAGATCAGTGTGAACATCGTCAGCAGGATGGCCGTGAGCACCTCGCCGACGGTCGCCGCCGTGGTGAGCGCGCCGCTGGTAATCGCGGTCTGGTCCGCACCGAGCGACTTGACCAGCTTGTTCAGGAAGTCGCGCAACTGCTGCTGGCTCAGGTGCAGCGGACCGGTCTCCAACCAGTGGCTGATCTGCGAGATGCTCTGGCCGACCCGGGCGGCCAGCGCCGGCGCGCCGTTGGAGAACTCGGTGATGACGAACGTCAACACGCCGCCGACCACGGCCAATCCGCCGATCAGCACCAGCGCCGTGGCCAGTGCCCTCGGCACCCGCATCCGGACCAGTTGGGCCACCACCGGCGCCAGCAAGGCGGACAGCAGCAGCGCGATGGCTACCGGGATTACCACGATGGCCAGGTAGTTGGCGATATACGCGATCGCGGCGACCGCGGCCAGCACGATGAGCAGGCGCCAGCTCAGCGCGGCCCCGACCCGCAGGACCCTCGGTAGCCGGCTGGACGTGTCGTTTCCCTCGGTGAATCGGGCGCTGCTGCTCACCCCACACACGGTATCGGGCGTGCCGGACGGTGCGGCCGGCTGTCCCGCTGACCTGCGTTACTACTGAACGTGACTCTCGTTCACACGCTGTGTTTACTACACGATCGGGGAGTCTTCGCTTTTCCTACGTGCGTCCGACCCGGTCGACCTGGCAGCCTCGTCGCCGTCGAACGTGGATCGACGGTAGGTGTCCGGTCAGATACCCGGCGCTACCACCACGACCACGAACCAAACGGATGCAGGGAAGGTGCGGTTCACCGTGGACAGGGCGAGGACGGGCACGAGCCGCATACCGCGGCTGCTGACCCGCACCCTGTTCGTGCTCGGTGGCACCGTCGCGGCCACCACGGTCGGCTGGCTGATCTCGTCGGCGAGCGCGTCCGCGGACACCCTGCCCGGCCTCCCGGCACCGGTCGCCGTGGCACCCGTCACCGCGGTCGGCTCGGCGCTGGCAGGCACGATGACGTCGGTCGGCAGCCCGGCCACGCACGTGCCCACGGTGCCGACCGCGCCCGCTCTGCCGACCGCGCCCGCCCTGCCCGCTGCGCTCGCTGTGCCTGCCGCGCCCGCTGTACCGATCGCGCCCGCTGTGCCGACCGCATCGGGTTTGCCCGCTGCGCCCACTCTGCCTGCCGGGCCTGCATTGCCTGCCGCATCGGGTTTGCCTGGCGCGCCTGCTCTGGCCGCCGCGCCAGGTTTGCCTGCCGCGCCTTCGCTGCCTACCCCCATGGCCGGTGCCCTGCGCAGCGCGGTGAGCCAGCTCGGCAGCCATGTCCCGGTCACCCGGGACATGCCCGTCACCCCACTGGCCGCCCTGCCGTCGACCTTCGT
>DATBCR010000459.1:0-17942 GCA_036270375.1 Pseudonocardiaceae bacterium
TCGCAGTGTGTCCGGGGGTTTCATCCCCAGTTTCACTTCGCTCGGCGGCTACTTCACGGCAGTGCGCATCGTGCCGTCGGACGGCCTGGTATCGGGTGCGGTCGACCTGGTCGGCGCGGACGGTACCGGCGCGCTGTGGGAGCGTCAGGTGGACAGCTCACAAAAACTGTTCCCGTGGCGCGCCATCGGCATCACACTCGCCTCCGGTACGGGCATGCCCGATCTCAGCACGGCCAGCTGGGCGGCCGGCGGATACGACGTCGGGAAGACGGCGAACGGTAACGCCCAGTTCGTCTACTTCGCCGCCCTGCCACCGAGTACGGGCCGGAGCACGTCGTTGCCGGTGAGCACCTACGAGGTGCTCGGTGTCACGCAGGAGTTGGTGGACTTCCCCACTGTGTTCGCCTACGACAGCGCTGCCGGTCAGGCATATTTCCGGACCGTCACGAACAAGCCGACCGACGCGTGGCAGCCGCTGCCACCGCTCGCGCTGGCCGCGAACGAGCCCGTCAGCGCGGTCGGGACCTTCTCCACGTTCACGAATGAGACCGCGGTCGCCGCCGTCGGCGCGGACGGCTTCGTATACGTGACCAGCAACTACAGCGGCGCGGACGCAACGTACGTCCCTTGGCGGAAGGTGTCCACGCAGCCGGCGGCCACCCCGCCGACGTGGCTCGGCGACGACGGTGCGGCCCACGTCACGCTGGTATTCCGCGGCAAGGACGGCCAGTTGTACCGCTACACCGCACCGGAGACCACGACGCAGGCACCGTTGAGCTTCACGGGCGGTCCGCTGCAACCGTTCTAGCAGCACGAAACCCGTGCGCTCAGAACCACCGCTCCAACACGGTGGCCACGCCGTCCTTGGCGTTGGACAGGGTGATCTCGTCGGCGGCGGCCAGCGCGTCCGCGTGACCGTTGCCCATCGCGACGCCGAGGCCGGCCCACCGCAGCATCGGCACGTCGTTGGGCATGTCGCCGAAAGCGACCACGTCCGCCGCCGCCAACCCGAGCCGGTCGGCCACCTCGGCAAGGCCCGCGCCCTTCGTCACGCCGGGCGCGGAGACCTCGATCATGCCGACGCTGCTGGAGAACGTGATGTCCACCGCGTCGCCGACGAGTGCCCGTGCGGTCTCGGCCAGTTGGTCGCTCGTCATGCCGTGCACCCGGAACAGCAGTTTCACCGCTGGGTGGCCGAGCAGTTCGCCGCGTGGCGCGGTCTGGATCCGGTCGCCGACCCACGGGTGCCGGTAGCCGGCTTCGGTGATGAACTCGTGGCCGTCCAGCGCGGTGGCCGAGTCGCCGATCCGCTCGACCGCCACGGTGGCCTCCGGGACCGCCGCGCAGATGGCGTGAGTCACGTCACCGAGCAGCACCGGGTCCAGCCGGTGCGCCAGCAGCACCCGGTCCGCCGCGATGTCGTAGAGCACGGCGCCGTTCGCGCAGACGGCGTAACCGGACACCCCGGCAGCGGCGGCCACGTTCGGGATCCAGCGCGCCGGCCGGCCGCTGACCAGCACGAACGGTGTTCCGGCCGCCTGCGTCCGTGCGATCACGGCCACCGTGCGCTTCGTGACCTGCTCCATCGGGTCGAGCAGCGTGCCGTCCACGTCGGAAGCGACGAGCCTGGGGATCTCCACCCCGCCATCCTGCCGTTCCCGCTGGACCGGTCGTGCTAAGGCGGCTGTTCCGAACCGCGAATGTGATAGCCGCTGTCGGCTTCTCCGGCTACCGTCGCTGCCATGCGCGTCGGGTTGGTGATCTTGCCGGAGTACCGATGGTGGGCGGCCGAGCCCAAGTGGCGGGCGGTGGAGCGGCTCGGCTTCGACCACGGCTGGACCTAC
Organism: Pseudonocardiaceae bacterium; assembly: GCA_036270375.1. Taxonomy (GTDB): domain Bacteria; phylum Actinomycetota; class Actinomycetes; order Mycobacteriales; family Pseudonocardiaceae; genus DATEPR01. Next base: position 1,845 of record DATBCR010000459.1, read on the forward strand.
GACCACCTCGGCTGGCGCTCGCTGGTTGACGGGCCGTGGTTCAGCGCGATACCGACCCTGACCGCCGCGGCCACCGTGACCGAGCGGATCGGACTCGGCACCATCGTCGCGTCGCCGCACTTCCGGCACCCGGTGTCGTTCGCCCGCGAGGTGACCACCCTGGACGACGTCGCGGACGGCCGGCTGCTGCTTGGCATCGGGGCCGGCGCGATCACTGGCTTCGACACCGAGGTACTGGGCACGGAACCGTTGTCCCGCCGGCAGTTGGTGGACCGGTTCGCGGAATTCCTCGAACTGCTCGACGCCGTGCTCGTCAACGACCGGACGACCTGGACGGGGGAGTTCTACTCGGCGGTGGACGCCCGCAGCGCGCCCGGCTGTGTGCGCATGCCGAGGGTGCCGTTCGTGATCGCGGCCAACGGCAGGCGGACCATCGGGCTGGTGGCCAAGTTCGGCCAGGGTTGGGTGACCACCGGGCAACGCACCGAGGACTACGAACAGTGGTGGCGCGGCGTCGCCGAACGGGTGGGGTGGCTGGACGACGCGCTGATCGACGCGCAGCGGCCACCGCACACGGTCCGCCGCTACCTGAGCCTGGACGCCGCGCCGGTCTACTCGCTGTCCAGCGTCGCCTGCTTCACCGACATGGTCGGCCGCGCCACCCGGCTCGGCTTCACGGACGTCCTCGCGCACTGGCCGAGGGCCGACGGCGTCTACGCCGGCCACGAGTCGGTCGTCGAACAGGTCGCAGCCGACGTGCTGCCCACGTTGCCCGGCCACACGAGAACGGGCTGAGCGACGCCGTTCCCGGTGCGGTGGGTACCCTCGGTTGCCGTGAGCTTCGCGGGTTATGACCTCATCGTTGTCGGTTCCGGATTCTTCGGCCTCACCGTGGCCGAGCGCACGGCGACCCAGCTGGACAAGCGTGTCCTCGTGCTGGAACGCCGCGCCCACATCGGCGGGAACGCCTATTCGGAGGCCGAGCCGCAGACCGGGATCGAGGTGCACAAGTACGGCGCGCACCTGTTCCACACGTCCAACAAGCGGGTGTGGGACTACGTCAACCAGTTCACCGACTTCACCGGCTACCAGCACCGCGTGTTCGCCATGCACGACGGTCAGGCGTACCAGTTCCCGATGGGTCTCGGCCTGATCTCCCAGTTCGTCGGCCATTACCTGACCCCGGACGAGGCGCGCGCGTGGGTCGCCGAGCACGCCGCCGAGATCGACGCCACGAACGTGCGGAACCTTGAGGAGAAGGCGATCTCGCTGATCGGCCGCCCGCTGTACGAGGCGTTCGTGAAGCACTACACCGCCAAGCAGTGGCAGACCGATCCGACCGAACTGCCCGCCGCCGTGATCAGCCGGCTGCCGGTCCGATACAACTTCGACAATCGTTATTTCAACGACACCTACGAGGGCCTGCCGGTACGGATACACCGCCTGGCTCGAGAAGATGGCCGACCACCCGAACATCGACGTCCGGCTGGACACGGACTTCTTCGACGTGCGCGACGAGATCCCGGCCGGCACGCCGATCGTCTACACCGGACCGGTCGACCGCTACTTCGACTACGCAGAAGGCTGGTTGGGCTGGCGAACCCTCGACTTCGAGCAGGAAGTCGTTGCCACCGGGGACTTTCAGGGCACGCCGGTGATGAACTACAACGACGCGGACGTCCCGTACACCCGGATCCTGGAGTTCCGGCATTTCCACCCGGAACGCGACTATCCGACCGACCGCACCGTGATCGTGCGCGAGTTCTCCCGGGCAGCGGAAAAAGAGGACGAGCCGTACTACCCGATCAACACGCCGGACGACCGCGCCAAGCTCGCGCGCTACCGTGAACTGGCGGCCGTTGAGGCCCGCGAGCGGAACGTGCTGTTCGGCGGCCGGCTCGGCACCTACAAGTACCTGGACATGCACATGGCGATCGGCTCGGCCCTGTCGGCGTTCGACAACAAGATCGCCCCGCACCTGACCGAGGGCACCCCCCTGGACGGGTCGCTGGACACGTGAACGCCCCAAGGGTTCTCGCCCGCGGTCCCGGCGGATGGCCGAGGGGGTTGTGTGTTTCGCGCGCCTCACGGATAACGAGCACAGTATCCGTGAGGCACACTTCGCACATACGACCCACTGGCGCCGATCGAAACAAGCTTGCCGGCCAGCCGGCTGGTAGGTCAGCCGCGCCGGCCGGTCAGCCGACTCGTTCGATGATCGTCAAGTTGGCTTGGCCGCCGCCGGCGGGCACTGCGGGCACTGCGTGCTCGCGAACGAGGATGGCCCGCGCCCGTGAGGAGTTGGCCGCGTGAGCATCCAAGCCCCGGCCGCCGAGATCGCGGCGCTGCGTGGTGTGCAGCGTTCCCTGGCCGGCCGTCCCCCCGTGGTGGGTGCCGCGCGTGCGCTCTCGCTGTTCGGTGAGCACAGCGCGGGCTGGTTCGCGCTGGGCCTGCTCGGCGCCACCGTGGATCGTGGACGTCGTCGCGAGTGGCTGACCGCGGCCGGCGGTGTGGTCGCCGCGCACGCCGCGTCCATCGCAGTCAAACGTGTCGTCCGGCGCCCAAGGCCGGACGATCCCGACATCAAGGTGTTGGTCGGTACACCGAGCAAACTGAGCTTCCCGTCCTCGCACGCCGCGTCCACCACTGCCGCCGCCGTGCTGTACGGCGGGCTCACCGGCAGCCGGGCCGCAGCCGGTGTCGTGCCGCCGATGCTGCTGTCCCGGGTGGTACTCGGCGTGCACTACCCGAGTGACGTGCTGGCCGGCTCGGCGCTCGGTGCGATGATCGGTGGGGTGGTACTGCGATGGCTGCGACGCCAAAAGTGACTGAGATCACACCCGCTGCGGTGCCGAGCCGGACCGTGCCCCGCATGGTCGCGGGGCTGGTCCGCACGGCCCGGCCCCGGCAGTGGATCAAGAATGTGCTGGTTTTCGCGGCACCGTTCGCGGCCGGCAAGATCGAACACCCGGCCGTGCTGCGCGCCGCTCTGGTGGCATTCGTCGCGTTCTGCCTTGCCGCGTCCGCGATCTACCTGATCAACGACGCCAAGGACGCGGACGCCGACCGCGCGCACCCGACCAAGCGCAACCGCCCGATCGCGGCCGGCATCGTGCCGGCGCCGCTGGCCATGGGCGTCTCCGTCGTGCTGCTGTTCGGGGCACTCGGCGTCGCTCTCGTGCAGAACTGGCAGCTCGTCATCGTGATCGGCGTGTACGAGGCGGTTCAGCTCGGTTACTGCTACGGCCTCAAGCACGAGCCGGTGATCGACCTGTGCATCGTGGCGTCCGGCTTCCTGCTGCGGTCCATCGCCGGTGGCGTGGCCGCCAACCTCACGCTGTCCCAATGGTTCCTGCTGACCACCGCGTTCGGGTCGCTGTTCATGGTGTCCGGCAAGCGCTACGCCGAGATCCGCCTCTACGAGGAGACCGGCGCCGAGATCCGGGCATCGCTGCGCAGGTACTCATCGAGCTACCTGCGGTTCGTCTGGGCCACGTCGGTCGCGATCGTCATCACCACGTACAGCCTGTGGGCGTTCGACCTGCACACCCATTTCCGCTCGGTGTGGCCGGTGATCTCCATCGTGCCGTTCGTGGTCGCACTGCTTCGCTACGCAGTCGACGTGGACGGCGGCAAGGCAGGCGAGCCCGAGGAAATCGTGCTGCACGACCGGGTTCTGCAGGTGCTCGGCGTGTGCTGGGTCGCGACCGTCGCGCTGGCGTTCTACCTCTAGACCGGGAGCCGCCGGAAAACCGCCCTCGGCAGGTGCCGCAATACCGACATCACCCACCGCATCGGTGACGGCGCCCAGGCCTGCTCACGCCGCCGTCGCACCACGTCCACGATCACGTCCGCCACCTGCTCCGGCGTCTGCGACAACGGCGCCGCCGACAGGCCTTCGGTCATCCGGGTGTGCACGAACCCTGGCCGCACAACGGAAACCCGCACGCCGGACGGCCGCAGCGCCTCGGTCAGCCCGGTGTAGAAGGCGTCCAGCCCAGCCTTGGTGGAGCCGTACACGAAGTTGGCCCTGCGTGCCCGTTCCGCCGCCACCGACGAGATCGCCACCAGCGAGCCGTGCCCCTGCCGCCGCAACCGGTCCGCGAGCGCGACGCCGACCGTGACCGCGCCGACGTAGTTCACCTCAGCCAGGGTCCGTGCCGCCGCGACGTCCGTCCACGCGGCCTCCTGGTCGCCGAGGACGCCGAACGCCACCACTGTCACGTCGACATCGCCGTCCGCGAACGCCTTCTCCACCGTCTCGGTGTGTGTCTCCGGTGCCCGCGCGTCGAACGGCAGCACGCTCACCGTGCTGCCACCCGCCCGCAGCCGCTCCGCGGCCGCGTCCAGCCGGGCACCTGGCCGGCCGGCCAGGATCACCCGCAGCGGCCGCGCGGCGGCGAACTTCGCCGCGACCGCCAGGCCGATCTCGGAGGTGCCGCCGAGCAGCAGCAGGGACTGGGGGTTGCCAACCGCGTCGATCACAGGCTCAGCCTTCTTGCCATGTCGGAGGAGAACAGCCCGGCCGGATCGATGGCGTGCCGCACCTTGCGCCACTCGTCGATCCGGGGATACATCCGCTGCAGCGCGTCCGGCGTGGTCCGCGACTCCTTGGCCAGGTACAGCCGGCCGCCCGCGCCGAGCACCAGTTCGTCCAGCCGCTCGCACAGCTCGTGCAAACCCTTGCGCACGGGGAAGTCCACGCACAGCGTCCAGCCGGGCGTCGGGAAGGACAGCGGCGCGCGGTTGCCGGCGCCGAACCGCTTGAGCACGTTCAAAACCGACACGTGACCCGAGTGCGCGATCACGTCGACGGCCTCCCGGATCACGTCCTCGGCGCCGAACGGGACCACGAACTGGTACTGCAGGAAGCCACGCGGCCCGTACAGCCGGTTCCACTGTCCCGCCATGTCAAGCGGGTGCAGGAACTGCGTGATGTTCTGCACCGCACCGGGTTTCGTCGGCGACTTGCGGTACCACAGCTCGTTGAACAGCCGGGCCGTGACGCGGTTGAGCATGCCCGGCGGGAACACGTCCGGCACGGTCAGCAGCTGCGGCGCGTCGAACTTCAGCGGCGCCTTGCGGAGTTTCGCCGGCAGGTCGTCGAGCGTCGCGTGGTTGGCCCTGGTCAGGAGGCCGCGGCCGAGCCGGGGTCCGGTGGTCACGGCGTCGAACCAGGACACCGACTCCACGTAGGCCTCGTCGCCGACGGACTGCCGCGACATCAAGCCGGCCAGGTTGTCCACCTGCTCGGTGTCCACAAGGAAGTACGCCGTCTCGACCCGGTTGAGGTGCAGCGTCGCGCCGAGCACCACCCCGGTCAGGCCCATCCCGCCCATGGTGGCCCAGAACAGTTCGCCGTCCGGGCCGTCCGGGGTGAGGGTGCGGATCTCGCCGTCCGCGGTGGCCAGGTCCAGCGACCGCACGTGGTTGCCGAAGCTGCCCTCGACGTGGTGCGCCTTGCCGTGGATGTCCGAGCCGATCGCCCCGCCGACGGTGACCTGCCGGGTGCCGGGCAGCACCGGCAGCCACAGGCCGTGCGGCAGCAGGCGGCGCATCAGTGTGTCCAGGCTCACGCCGGCGTCCGCGGTGACCGTGCCGGCGTCGGTGTCGATGTCGTGGACGCGGTCCAGCGCCGTCATGTCGATGACGACGCCACCTGAGTTCTGCGCCGGGTCGCCGTAGGAGCGGCCGAGCCCGCGCGCCAGCACGCCCCGCTCGCCGGCTGACCGAATTGCCGCGATCACGTCGTCCCGCGAGCCGGGTGTGACTACGCTGGCCGTGGTCGGCGAGGTTCTGCCCCACCCGGTCAGCAGCCGTGGCTGTTCCTGTGCGCGTTCCACCGTTGTGAGGGTATCGGGTGGTGCCGGACGGGTGGTTGTGCCGGCCGCCGACGCGGCGTTAACGGGTACTTCCTAGAATTCGATGGGAATCTTGCGAAGGGTCCGCCTTCGGAACGGGAAAGGTGACGCGATGGCAGCCGTGCCGGCCGAGCCGGTCCGCCGTGGCGTTGTCGACCAGGCTGTCCGCTTCGTACTGTTCGGCGGGTTGTCCGCCTGCGTCGACTTCGGCGTGTACCAACTGCTGCTGCATTTCGGCCTGTGGGCGGACGTGGCCAAGGCGATCAGCTTCGTCTTCGGCACGGTCACCGCCTACCTGCTCAACCGCAGGTGGACGTTCAACTCGGCCGGCGGCGCCGCGCCCGCGCTGCGCTTCGCCGCGCTCTACTCGGTCACGTTCTTCGTTAACGTCGGGGTGAACGCCCTCGGCCTGCAGTTGCTCACCGGACACCGGTGGCAGGTGCCGATCGCGTGGGTGATCGCGCAGGGCACGGCGACCGTGATCAATTTCGTGATGTTGCGTACGGTGGTTTTCCGGGACTCCGGCGGCAAGCCGGGCGCGGACCTGACGGTGGAGGATTGACGGCGCATGGCTGGCACACGTCCCGTTCGTGGTGACCAAGCGACGGTGTCCGGCGAACTGCCGTACGCCGAAGCCGACCAGTCGACCGGCGAGCGGCGCCCGCGCCCGGCCGACCAGCTTCTCGCGGCGCGCGGCCTGTTCGCCGGGCCGTCCGTGACCATCCCGCTCGACCTGTACGCGAAGGTCAGGCAGGGGGTGGTGGACCGCGAGCGGCACGAGCTGACCCTGCAACCGCAGGCCAAGGTGACCACCAACACGTACTTCGGCCGCTTCCCGGCCAGCTACTGGCAGCGGTGGACGCTGGTCACCGAGGTGCAGGTCGAACTGGACTGCACGGGTACCGGGGAGATCGCCGTGCACGCGTCCGACTCGGTCGGCGACGGCCGGGTCATCGCCATCGAGCAGGTGATCGCGCCTCGCCGGCGGACCGTGCGGCTGGTCGCCCCGGTGGACCGGTTCCTCGACGGCGGCGCGCTGTGGCTGGAGATCAGCGCCGGCGAGGGTGAGCTGCGGGTCGAGCGGGTGCGCTGGACGGTGTCCTCACCCGATCTGGTCACCCCCACCACGATGGTGGTGTGCACGCACAACCGGGTGGACGACTGCCTCGCGACACTCTCCGCGCTGGCCGCCGACCCGGAAGCTCTCGACCTGGTGAACACGCTGTTCGTGGTGGACCAGGGCAGTGACCCGGTGGAGTCCCGGCCGCGCTTCGCCGAGGTCGCCAAGCGGCTCGGTGCCAAGCTGAACTACCTGCGCCAGCCCAACCTCGGCGGCTCCGGCGGCTTCACCCGAGGCATGTACGAGGCGACCGCCCCCGGCCGCGGCCCGGCGAACGTGCTGTTCATGGACGACGACGTGCTGTGCGAGCCGGAGGTCGCGATCCGGCTGGCGGCGTTCGCGAACCGGTTGGTCGACCCGGCCATCGTCGGTGGCCAGATGCTGAACCTGTTGCACCCCAGCCAGTTGCTCGCCCCCGCCGAACACGCCGACCTGGCAAGGATGCTGCCCGGCCAGATGCTGCGGGACACCAAGCTGAACGTGGACATGTTGGCCACCAAGACGACCGGCCGTTCCACGCTGGAGGAGAAGCGGCTGGACGCCGGCTACAACGGTTGGTGGTGCTGCCTGATCCCGTCCGAGCTGGTCCGCGAGATCGGCTACCCGCTGCCGTTCTTCTTCCAGTGGGACGACGTTGAGTACGGCTACCGGGCGCGCGGCCGCGGCTACGCCACCGTGACCCTGCCCGGCGCCGGCCTGTGGCACGCCGACTTCCACTGGAAGGACTGGGACGAGTGGCACCGGTACTTCAACATGCGCAACGGGATCGTCACGTCCGCGCTGCACCATTCGTTTGACCCCAAGCGAATCGCGAGCGTGCTGGCCGGAGATCTTGCCAAGTACGTGATCGGCATGCAGTACGGCCTCGCCGCGACGCTGATCAAGGCGGTCGAGGACTTCCTGCGCGGCCCGGACATGCTGGCCGACGGCGGGGTGGCCGCGATGGGCGAGATCCGCGCGCTGCGCGCCAAGTACCCGGAGACCGTTCGCCACCCGGCCACCGCCATTCCCGGCCTGCGCCCCGGCGAGGCGACCGAGATCCCGGCCGGCCCGCCGCCGACCATCATGGGCATGGTGCTGCTCAAGCGGGTGGTGTACCAACTGCTCAACCGAGGTCCCCGCCATGTCGGCTCGGTCCGTGCTGGCGACGCCCGCTGGTGGCACGTGTCGCTGTTCGAGACCGCCGTGGTGACCGACATGTCCCAGGAGGGTGTCCGGGTCCGCCACCGCGACCGCGCCACCATGCTCCGGCTGGCCAAGGAGGGCACGACGGTGCTCCGCAGGCTGGTCCGCGAGGGCGGTGCCGTCCGGGACGCCTACCGCGCCGCCGCGCCGGGGCTCGCCAGCAGGGAGACGTGGACCCGCCTGTACGGTCAAGCGGACTAGCCACCCCACCCGATCGCGCGGTCGTGCCAGGTACGACCGCGCTGGAGGACACCATCCAGATGGCGAGCAGGACCGCTTCGAAACCCGACACCGTGACCGAACCGGCCGAGTTGGACGCGCTCATGACGCCCCGGCCAAGCACCGGCGCCCTGCTCCAGCGGGTCATATCGCCGAGAGCCGGCGACCCGCTCGACGTGCGCGCGCTGTACGTGGACGAGGCGAAGTCCAACCAGAAGCGGTCCCGGCCGATCGGGCGCACGGGTCTCGCGATCCCGTCGGACTCCGAGGTGTCCTTCGCGGCGTACTTCAACGCGTTCCCGGCCAGCTACTGGCGGCGGTGGACCACGGTGGACACGGTGCAGCTGCGGTTGCGGGTGGACAACCCGTGCCGGATCGACATCTACCGGTCCAAGTCGGACGGCATCCAGATCCACGTGCGCGGCAACGTGGTTGACGGCTCCGACGACGAGGTCACGTTCGATCTGGAACTGGCGCCGTTCGAGGACGGCGGCTGGTACTGGTTCGACATCACGACCGAGGACGAGGACGTCACGCTGTCGGACAGCGGTTGGTACGCAACGGTGCCGGCTCCCGGGCGCCCGTCGGTCGCGATCGCCATCACGACGTTCAACCGGCCGGACGACTGTGTGCACGCCCTGCGCACGATCGGCGAGGACCCGCTCGTGCTGGACGCGGTCGGCGCGGTGATCGTGGCCGACCAGGGCAACCGGAAGGTGCGCGACGCGGACGGCTTCCACCGTGCGGCGCAGGCGCTCGGGCGGCGGCTGAACCTGGTGGACCAGGGCAACTTCGGCGGCTCCGGTGGGTTCGCGAGGGGGATGTACACGGCGCTGCGGGACACCGACTGCGAGCAGATCCTGCTGATGGACGACGACATCGTCATCGAGCCGGACTCCATCCTGCGCGCGCTTGCGTTCTCCCGGTTCGCCGAACATCCGATGCTGGTCGGCGGCCAGATGCTGAACCTGCAGGCCAGGTCCCGGCTGCACTCGATGGGCGAGGTGATCGACTTCGGCCCGTTCCTGTGGCGGGCGGCACCGAACGTCGAGTACGACCACGACTTCGCGGTGCTGCCGCTGCGCGACGAGGAGTCCGAGGACCTGCACCGGCGCATCGACGTGACCTACAACGGCTGGTGGATGTGCATGATCCCGCGCTCGGTCGCGGAACGGATCGGCCTGCCGCTGCCGCTGTTCATCAAGTGGGACGACGCCGAGTACGGCCTGCGCGCCGGCCGGGCCGGCCACCCGACGGTCAGCATGCCCGGGGTGGCCATCTGGCACATGCCGTGGACGGACAAGGACGACACCACCGACTGGCAGGCCTACTTCCACCTGCGCAACCGGCTGGTGGTGGCCGCGATGTACATCGACTGTGCCCGGCCGACGGCCCTGATCAAGGACAGCATGAAGATGGTGTGCAAGCACCTGCTGTCGCTGGAGTACTCCACGGTCGCGCTGCAGGATCGGGCCGTCCAGGACTTCCTCGCCGGGCCGCGGCGCCTGTTCGACCTGCTCGCCGCCGCGCTGCCGGACGTGCGCAAGCAGCGGGCCGAGTTCGACGACGGCCGCATCCTGCCGTCGGCCCGGCAGTTCCCGCTGCCCACCATGGACGCGGTGACCGCCGAACGGTTCCTGACGGCGCCTACGAATCCGATCACGAAGGTCAAGATCCTCGCGTCGGGCCTGCTGCACAATCTGTTGCCGGCGAAACCGGAGCACCACAAGCGGCCGCAGTTGAACATCGCGGCTCGTGACGCACGGTGGTTCCTGCTGTCCCGGATCGACGGGGCCACAGTGGCTACGTCGGATGGCCGGGGTGTCGCGTTCCGCAAACGCAATCCGAAGAAGTTCTGGCTGCTGTTCAGTCGGGTCCTGGCCAGTCACCTGCGGTTGGCGCGGGAATGGCCCCGCCTGCGCCGGGTATATCGGGAGGCGCAGGCGGAACTGACCTCCCTGGAATCCTGGCGGAAGGTCTTCGAAAGCTGACGGTGTGGGCAGCGCCGCGGTGGCTCAGTGTTCGCGTGGCAGGCTGCCGTAGATCTGGCCGAGGCCGGGCGTCGTGTCCACGTGTGCGGCCAGTACGTGCGCGAAGTTCACCACGATCGACGCCCCGTTCGCCGTCGCGATGGTCTCCACGTCGCCCCGCCGGATCATGTCCGGCAGTCGCTGCGCCAGTTCCACCGCTGCCTCGGTCGGCACAGCGACCAGGAGCGGCTCCCCGCCGCTCGTCAGGTGCATCACCAGAGCTTTTCGTTGTTCTGCCATGGGACCACCCCACCAGCGTTGTGATCAACTGGCAAGGCAGGTTCGCTGCGGGCGCACGCCATAACCCCCGATTGAGCTGTGAGTGAACAGCGAACCGCCCGCCGGGCCACTTGAATGCCACCGATCGGCACTAGTCGTTTGGTTCCGGTGCGAAACTGTCCCGGTGAGTTCGGTTGCCACAGATCCGCGGCTGATTGCCGCCGCACTCGACTGCTTCCTCAACTTCGGTGTCCGCAAGACCTCGCTGACCGATGTCGCCGATCGGGCCGGCGTGTCCAGAGCTACCGCCTACCGTGTGTTCGGCGACAAGAACGGCCTGGTCAAAGCGGTGGCCGAGGCCGAGGTCACCCGATTCCTGGACGAGCTTGACGACGCCGTGACGTGGGACGCGGCCCTCGCCGACGCCCTCGAACAGGCGATCACCTTCACCCTTGGCTACCTCAGCGGGCACGCCGTGCTGCAGCGGCTGATCGCGAGCGAACCCGAACAGTTCACCGACGTCGTCGTGCCCAAGCCGGGTGAGCCGTCGCTCGTGCAGGTACTCCTGCCGGCTGTCGTGGAGCGGTTCGTCCGTACCCACCACGACGTGCTCCGGGTGCCGATCGACCAGGCCGCCGAGTGGCTGCTGCGGATGTCGATCAGCATGCTGCTGAGCCCAGGCACCACCCTGCCCAGCCCACGTGCCGTCGCCGACCTGCTGATCGCCGGCCTTGTCGTCACGGAACCCGAAACCGACCCGGCCTAGCCGCGATTCCGGTGGCGCTCACCGACGGAAGAACCGTTCCCGTCGCCCCTGCCGAACCAGCCGCAGCCAGTCGAGGAACGCCTTCGGATCCCGCCGAACCCACAGGAAGTACAACCCGAACCGAGCCACCTCGAGCGCCCCGAGCCGCCGCATCCCCGGCTGAGCGAGCAGGTACCCCCGGTTGCGGTACGTGTAGTACCGCTTCACCGGGTCCCCGGGATCCTGCGCGTGGAACCGCCCGCCCAGCATCGGCTTGAACTCCGCCGACCCGTTCGGATGCAGGTAACTGGCCCGCAGCGACGTCCCGAACGGCAGCCCGGACCGCACCAGCCGCCGGTGGATCTCCACCTCGTCGCCACGCACGAACAGCCGGTAGTCCGGCACGCCGATCACGTCCAGCGTCGACGCCCGGAACAGCGCCCCGTTGAACAGCGACGCGATCCCCGGCAGGAAGTCCGTGCCCAACTCGGCCGTCTGCCGCTTCCACGTCAACCCCCGGCGCAGCGGAAACGCCAGCCGGTCCGGCGCGTCGATGTCCGCCACCATCGGCGACACCTCGGCCAACTGCCGCCGGTCGGCCTCCGCCAACAACGTGGCCAGCACCGACTCGTCCGCCGGCCGCCCGTCGTCGTCCGCGAGCCACACCCACGTCGCGCCCATCGCCAGTGCGTGCAGCATGCCGAGCGCGAACCCGCCGGCCCCACCCAGATTGTGATGCGACGGCAGGTACGTGGTCGGCACCGGGCACGCCTCGACGACGTCCCGTGCCGGCTGGTCCGGCCCGTTGTCGACGACGATGACATGCTCCGGCGGGCGGCTCTGTGCGGCGATCACCTTCAGCGAGTCGGCAAGCAGATCCCGTCGGTGCCTCGTCACGACGACGGCCACCACGGCTCCGTTGCCCAGTGGCGTGTCCTTGGTCATGCCTCAACTCTCCGCGCGGGATTGGGACGGTTGCGGCTCATGCTCGCGCCGGAACGTCCGGGAGTACAGGGTCCAGACCGAGCCGTGCCAGGGTTTCCGTGCTCATGTTCTCGTAGGGGTCTCTGCCCTTGTAGCTGGTCAGCACCTCGCGCAGGCCGCCGCGCTGCTTGACGTGGCCCTCGTCCATCCAGATCGCCGTGTCGCACAGCTCGATCAGGAACTCGTCCGAGTGGCTGGCGAACACCAGCAGCCCGGACCGCTTGACCAGGTCGACGAGGCGGTTGCGGGCCTTGTCGAGGAACGCCGCGTCGACCGCGCCGATCCCCTCGTCCAGCAGCAGGATCTCCGGATCGATCGAGGTCACCACACCCAGCGCGAGCCGCACCCGCATACCGGTGGAGTACGTGCGCAGCGGCATCTGGATGTAGTCGCCGAGCTCGGTGAACTCAGTGATCTCGTCGATCCGCTTCTCCATCTGCTTGCGGGTCATGCCGAGGAACAGGCCGCGGATGATGATGTTCTCCCGGCCGGAGATCTCCGGGTCCATGCCGACACCCCTGTCGAACACGGGCGCGACCTTGCCGTGGATGTGCGCCGCGCCCCTGGTCGGCTCGTAGATGCCGGCCAGCATGCGCAGCAGGGTGGACTTGCCGGCACCGTTGTGCCCGACCAGCCCGATCCGGTCGCCCTCACGCAGCGACAGGGTGATGTCGTGCAGCGCCTCGATGATCGGCGCCTTCTGGTCCGTGCCGATCTTGCCGCCGACCTTGCCGAGCACGGCCTTCTTCAGCGACCGTGTCTTGGCGTCGAAGATCGGGAAGTCGACCGACGCGTTCCAGACGTCAATGCTCACCATGTGTTCGCGGCCTCACTCACACCCAGTAGGACACCCTGGCCCGGTAGTTGCGCATGGCGAGCAACGCCAACGCCCACCCGAGCACGGTTATCCCGCCGACGGTAGCCCAACTCCACCAGTCGACGTGCTGGCCGATCAGTGGCGCGCGCAGCACCTGCACGAAGTGGTAGAGCGGGTTGAACTGAAAGAGTACCTTCGCCCAGATCCGGTTGGCGCCGCCGCTGCCGAACAGGTCGTCCGGCGACCACACGATGGGGGTCAGATAGAACGCGAGCTGGATGACGCTGTTGATCACCTGCGGGATGTCCCGGTAGCGGGTGGAGATGATGCCGATCAGCAGGGTCAGCCATACCCCGTTCAGGGCAAGCACCGCGAACGCCGGGATCGCGGTGAGTGACCACAGGCCGAGGCCGGGGTGGATCTGGCCGTTCGGGATCTCCATCTGGTAGCGGTGGTCGATGGCGCCGAAGTAGATCGCCACCATGATCACGTACACGACCAGGTTGTGCGCGAACATCAGCGTCTGCCGCCACACCGTGCGCAGCGCGTACACCGTGAGCGGCGCCGGCAGGTGCTTGATCAGGCCCTCGTTCGTGATGAACGTGCTCATGCCCTCGGTGAGGCAGCCGTTGATGAAGTTCCAGACGATGAACCCGGTCGTCACGTACGGCAGGAACACCGGCAGCGGGTGCTTGAACAGCACCGCGTACAGGATGCCGAGGCCGATCGCCGTGACGCCCATGGAGATCGTGATCCACAGCGGGCCGAGCACCGACCGGCGGTAGCGCTGCTTGATGTCCTGCCAGCCGAGGTGCGCCCACAGCTCCCGCTGGGCCACGCCCCGCCGGATGTCGTCGTACGCCCGCGCGAAGCTGCGCGTCGGCGCGACGGTCGCCGGGGGCACCGGTGTCACGGATTGCTCCATCGTGCTGGTTGCTGGCACGAGTACGTAGAGTACCGGGACCGGACGGGCTGTTCGTGTGCCGGTGGGCTACGGCCCGGTCACCCGGACGACCACCTGTTCGTGGTCGTACGTGTACGCCTCGTAGCTGAACGTGGTGCCGGTCCGCCCGACGTACTCCTGCCACGCCTGGTGCTCGTGCCGCTGCCAGCCCGGGTAGTTGAAGTACTCGTCGAACACGACGACGCTGCCCGCGTGCAGCCGCGGCCCGACCAGCGTGAGCACGGTGTCCGCGGCCGAGTAGAGGTCGGCGTCCACGTGCAGGAAGTCCACCGGGCCGGGGTGCGTGTCGAGGAAGCCGGGCAGGGTGTCACTGAACCAGCCGACCACCAGTTCCGCGCCCGGCACGTCCGGCGGCTCCGGCACCGCGAACGTGCCGGTCGGGAAGTCCGACCGCCACGTCTCCGGCAGGCCCTGGAACGAGTCGAAGCCGAACACCCGCTCGCCCTGCCGCGCGGTGGCGATGATCTTCAGCGTCGTCCCGGTGTACACGCCGAACTCCAGCGCCATCCCGCCGGCCGGGGCCAGCGACAGCGCGTGTTCCAGGGTGGTGTGCGGATGCCCGAAGTGCCGCGCGGACGCCATGTGGTCCCGGATGAACGCCGCCGCCTCGCGGGCCGCGTCCGCCTCGCCGGCCGCGATGACGTCCCGGCGGGCGCGGATCTCGATCGCGCTCGTGTGCTCGACGACCCGGTCCGCTGCCTGCCCGACCAGCCGGGCCACCTCCCGGCGCAGCTCCTCGATCTGCTCGGCCTGCTGCCGGTAGTGCCGGGACACCACCTCGTCCACCAGTTGCGCGGCCTTGTCCCGCAGGTTGCGGCGGAACTGTGCCACGACGGCGGAACGGCGGACCCTTTCGAGCACGGCGGGCTCCTGTCTGGTCGAGAAGAAGTCACCATACTCACGCCCGACACCGCCGACATCCCGCCGTCATCCTGCCGTCATCTTGCCGTCGGTACGGTCGCGCCGGCCGCCGCCGGTCGTGCCTGGATACCGGACCGGGTTGCTGGTCACCGGCCTTGGTGACCAGTAGCCAGTCCGGGTGATCGGTCACCCGTCCGGGTTACCGGTCTGGTTACAGGTACTGGCCGGTGCTGCGCAGGTGCGGCCCGTCGTGCCCGTCGCCGGTGCCCGGCGGCAGCGCGCCCCTGCGCATCTGCTCCAGCTGCACCCGCGCGGCCATCTGCTGCGCGAACAGCGCGGTCTGGATGCCGTGGAACAGGCCCTCCAGCCAGCCGACCAACTGGGCCTGCGCGATCCGCAGCTCGGCGTCGGACGGGGTGGTGTCGTCGGTGAACGGCAGCGACAGCCGCTCCAGTTCGTCGCGCAGTTCGGGGGCGAGGCCGTCCTCCAGTTCGAGGATGGACCGCTTGTGGATCTCCCGCAGGCGGTTGCGGCTCGCGTCGTCAAGCGGCGCGGCCCGGACCTCCTCGAGCAGCTGCTTGATCATCGTGCCGACGCGCATCACCTTCGCCGGCTGTTCGACCAGGGCGGCCACCTCGTTCGCGGTGCTGTCGCCCTCGATCTCGCCCTCGGCGTCCGGGATCGGCGCGGTGCCCAGCGGTGTGCCGTCCGGCCCGACCACGACGATGTGCCGCCGGCCGCCCGGTCCGGTCGCGTTGTCCGGCATGCTCATTCGCGCTCCATCCGTCGGCTGCGCCACCAGCCTAGTCAATGTCGTGTAGGTGCCGTGTCGGCGCCGCGTTGGTCCCGTGGCGGTGCCCGCCCCTGCCGTGCCCCCTCTGGCCGCCGCGTTTCCCGGGCTCCGTACGGTGTGCCCCATGGCGTTGGACGTCGCTCGGATTCGCGGGCTGTTCCCCGCGTTGGGCGATGGCTGGACACACTTGGACGCACCGGCCGGCATGCAGATACCCGAACAGGTGGCCACGGCCGTGTCGATGGCCCTGCGCGCCCCGGTGTCCGGGCCGGGCGGTGTGTTCCCCGCGTCCCAGCGGGC